>JAHEMS010000220.1 GCA_024643595.1 Bacteroidota bacterium | reverse complement strand
AATACCGTGCATTCATCCGATGTCAAAAGGTGTTGGGGTAGATACGCAATAATTGCATCTTTTGGAGCGGATACCTTTCCGCGCGTGGGTTTATTCACCCCTGCAATAATCTTAAGCAGGGTAGACTTTCCGGCCCCATTTTTCCCCATCAGGGCGATTCTATCATTCTCATTAATATTGAATGTAAGGTCGCTAAACAGGCTGGAACCACTGAATTCTACACTTACCGCATCTACTGAAATCATACCTTTCGAAATAAGGCGGCAAAGATAATCGATTTCTAATTTCTAATGGTCTTATTTCTTATTGTGTTTTCATTGAAATAAGGATTGTTTAACCATTCAAACCCAAAACTAGAAATCAGAAATTGGGTATCTGGAAACTAATGAAGCGCTGCACGAATGGGTAAATTATTAATCACTTCACCTTCAAACTCCATCATTTCATGAAGCCGGTTATACACTAATTTTTCGTCAAAGTAATGCAGCGCCAACTTCACGAAAATATTCCCGTGTTTTGCTTCCGATGTCCAGAGCTCTTTGTAGAAGGATTTCATTTCGGGGTCCTCCAAATGATCAGCAATCATTTTAAACCGTTCGAACCCACGCATCTCTACAATGGAGCCAAGTAATAGTCTGGAAAGAAAACGTGATTCGTTTGTACCACCCTGGGTTAATGGAACTAATTGCTTCATATACGGATCTTCCTTCATTTCTGTATGAAGCGGGACGCCTCGCTTTTGCATGAGCGCAAATACTTGTTGAAAATGCTCGAGTTCCTCAATAGCCGTTTCAATCATCTCAGGGATAATCAATTCACGATCAGGATATTTGGCAATCATGGAAGTGGCCATGGCAGAAGCTTTCCGTTCGCAATCCGCATGATCTTGGAGGAAGGTGTTGAAATCACCCATTACAGCCTCCAGCCATGCCTGTGAAGAGTTTACTTTTAGATCGATTGCGTACTTCATTGAAAAAGAAATTTATGGATCGTAAAAATAAGCAGGTATTTTTGAACCTACACTGATTTAATGAAATGCTTGTACAAATAGTTGACACTTATACAAAACGATTCAACGTGCATGCGCCTTATTTTAAAGAAGCACCGCGTAAGGATACGTGTTTGATTATTTGTATTCCTGCTTTTAAGGAACCCGAGATATTAACAACGCTGCGTTCTTTAGCTAAAGGTACTCCGCCCACAGGAGCAGTTGAATTGATTATTGTAGTAAACGCACCACAAAATGCAACTACTGAAATTCTTGAAATCAATTCGAATACTGTCTCACAGATCAACGACTGGATTGAAAATGAGCAACCGAATTTTATACATACATTTCTTATTCGTGAAGAATCGATTCTTAAAAAGGATGCCGGTGCCGGAATGGCGAGAAAGATTGGAATGGATGAAGCGGTGCAGCGTTGGGCGATGTTAAATATGGACGGGCCTATTATTTGTTTGGATGCGGATTGTACTGTTTCTAAAAACTATTTAGTTGAAGCAGAAAAAGTTTTTCAAGCTCCAGCTACAAAAGTGGGTCATTTTCAATTCGAACATGAGTATGAAAAAGAAATAAATCCAGTATTACGTCAGGGTATTATTCAATATGAACTCCACTTGCGCTGTTATATCGAAGGTCTACGGCAAGCGGGATATCCAAATGCTATTCATACTGTTGGATCGTGTATGGCAGTACGTGCATCTTCCTATGCAAAGTCGGGTGGGATGAATAAACGCAAAGCAGGAGAGGACTTTTACTTTTTGCACAAGCTTGTTCCATTGGGCGGATTTAAAAATATTCCTGCAACTGTGTATCCATCCTGTCGTGTTTCAGATCGTGTTCCATTTGGTACCGGACGTGCACAAATGGAATGGATTGGAAACAAGGAAGAAGCGCTTACTTATAGTGCTGCTATTTATTCTGAAATGAATTCGTTTTTCAAAAGCATTCATCATTGGTATGACCATGATGTTGCATTGGAAAATTTTTCAGACCCTATTAAGCATTTCTTAAGCGAACATAAAATCACCGAACGGGTGAATGAAATTCGAAAGCAATCAAGTTCAATTGAAATATTCACCAAACGATTCTGGCAGTGGATGGATGGATTTATGGTTTTGAAGCTAACGCATTATATGCGTGATCATGGTTTTCCTAGTAAACCAAGTAATGAAGTCTCTCGATTGCTCCTTGATCAACAAAATATACAACCATCAGAAAACCTCGAATCCTTGCTTATTCAATTTCGATTACTTGATTTTGATACGATATCGAGAGGCTAACGTAAAATTAGCAAGAATTGCAGGATCTAATTTTTAACGAATAAAATTTTGTTAAAAATATGACAATGTCCGCTTTTGGATTTTTTTAATTAGAAAAACATTATCGATTGGCTATTTATTAGCCCATTATAAAGGATTATTATTTTTAAGAACTACTGTGACTCGTAAAGGTAATACTCCAAATACGTTGCTAATTATGTAATCAAAAATTTATCGTTGGATTTTAAAAGTCAATAGCCTTATCTTTCTTATAAATTAAACAAAACACTATGCAAAAAATTTACTCGATTATGGCAGTGCTTCTGTTCGTAGGATGGAACGCATTTGCGCAACGAACTGTGACCGGTAAGGTCACGGATGCAAATGGGGAAGCGCTCATTGGTGTGAATGTACTGGAGCGCGGTACTTCCAACGGAACTATTTCTGATGTGAATGGAAATTATTCCGTTTCGGTGCAGGACAATGCAGTTCTTGTTTTCAGTTTTATCGGATATACAACAGTTTCAGAAACTGTTGGTACGCGATCAGTTATCAATCTTACTTTGGCTGAAGATGCAACTACACTTAGTGAAGTTGTTGTGAGTGCACTGGGATTTGCGGAAGAGAAAGACAAGATTGGAGCGACAAGTTCAATTATAAACAGCAGCGATGTTGTCCGTTCTGGCGAGGCGAACTTGATCAATGGACTTGGTGGAAAAGCTGCTGGTGTTCGGGTTGCTCGATCTAATGGTGACCCTGGAGCAGGATCGAACATTCAGATTCGAGGCTTTAATACCATTGGTGGTGGTTCACAACCATTAATTATTGTTGACGGAATTCCCATTAGTAATGCAAGTGAAAATGGGTTTAGTGGTTCTAACTCCGGAGGTACTTCGCAACAATCTCGTCTGAATGATTTAAACCCTCAAGATATTGAGTCCGTAACTGTTTTGAAAGGAGCATCTGCTGCCAGTTTATGGGGATCAAGGGCTGCTAATGGTGTAATTGTAATCACTACTAAAAAAGGCAAAGCAGGTGGCAAGGTAAATATTAGCTATTCTGGTACTTATTCAATGGATAAGATTAATAAAGAATTTCCTACGCAAACAACCTTTGGTCAAGGCACTGGAGGAAGGTTTGTATATAACCGAAACAATGCCTGGGGAGATAAAATTGCTAATCGTCCTGGTGGAAATGATATTCCATCATCCACTGATTATTTTGAAGCTCCAGATGGAACAAAAATATATAGGATAGCAAGTGGTACAGTCGCCAATCCAAGTGGTGGTAAAGTTTCTCAAACAATACATGCCCAAGATAATTTTGATGAAATTTTTCAGACAGGTCACTTTTTTGAGAACAACTTATCAATTAGTGGTGGTGGTACGAATGGAACTTTCTTCTTTAGTTTAGGTGATTTGAATCAAGAAGGAATTATAAGGAATTCTGATTATAGAAGAACAACGGTTAGGCTAAATAGCGAGTATCAGTTTAATAACTGGATAAGCATGTCAGCAAAGGCAACGTATGCTCGAACAAAATCAAATCGTATTCAGCAAAGTTCAAATGTGAATGGTGTATTACTTGGTTTATTAAGGACACCAGCAGACTTTGATAACACGTATTATAAAGGAACGTATTACAATACGAGCGGAGGGATCACAACAAATGCGCATCGTATGTATAGGAATAGTACGGGTGAATCGAATCCTGCTTATAACAACCCACTATGGACGATCAATGATCAGGAGAGTCCATCGAACGTTGATCGTTTTATTATGGCTACAGATATTACCCTTACTCCTTTGTCATGGCTTACTTTTATCGCAAGAGGTGGCGCTGATATTTATCAAGATCGAAGAGAATCTTTTTTTCCGGTAAATACCGCAGGCTCATCTGGAGAACTTGAGAACGAAGTAATATTAAATAGAGAGTTAAACTTTGATGGTATTGTAAAAGCAAGTCATCGGTTTGGCGATAATATTGGAGGTGATTTGACTGTTGGATTTAATGTAAACGATCGTGCCAGGACAGCAGATTATGTTTATGCTCAAAATGCTTTGATTGATACGGATCTTCGAAATCTTCAAAATTATACTTCATTGCAACCTGAGAATAGTAAAAGGTATATTCGATCTAATCGTCTATACTTTGTTGCAGGTTTAGATTTTTATGATCAAATTTTTGTGAATCTGTCTGGTGTGAGCGAACGAGCATCGTCAATTAAGGACTCGTTCTTTTATCCGTCAGGTGATGTTGCTTGGCAGTTCACAAAATTAGCAGGACTGGAAAGTAACTCGATTCTTTCCTTTGGAAAACTTAGATTAGGATATGGCCAAGTAGGTGTTCAGCCATCTGCGCATAGATTTGAAACTACATACGAGTCATTTGGCTATAATGCGTATGATGATGGTCTAGATTCATTTAACAATGGTGGTGGATTTAGATTGAATGATGATGCAGGAAATCCTACTCTTAATCCCGAAATAAAAACTGAATTTGAAATCGGTACGGATTTACGTTTTTTCAAAGATAAGTTGTCTGTTGGTTTAACGTATTACAGTAATGAAATCAACGACTTGTTATTAGATGTTTCATTAGCGCCAAGCGGTGGTTTTAACAATATTTATGCTAATGCTGGTTCAATGACTAATAAGGGACTTGAGATTGACTTTGGCTACGATATTTTTACGAATCAGGATTGGAAAGTAAACCTGTATGGTAACTTTAATAACAATAGAAATAAAGTGACCGACTTAAGTGGTACTTCTGTTGTTTCGTTGACTACGCAATCGATTCAGGCAGTAGCTATTGTGGGCCAGCCTATGTCATCGTTGTATGGAACAAAAGCGCTTCGTGATGCTAATGGAGATTTTGTTTTGGATGCAAATGGGTTTCCGCAGATTGCTTCTGAACAAGGGATAATTGGTGATCCGAACCCGGATTGGAGAGGAGGCCTTGGTATTCGAGCTTCTTATAAAGGGTTATCGTTGAATGTTTTATTTGAAACATTCCAGGGAGCTGACTATGCAGACAGAACTCGTTTTGTACTGTATGCATTTGGTACGCATTCAGATGTTGGTAATGAGGTTACGCTAACTGAAGATCTCAAGAATCGAGCAGGTGCAACCTTTACAGCTGGCACAACAGTGCGCGGAAATATTTTGAATTATGGCGGTGGTAATGTATTAGGAGACGAAAGCTGGTATACTTCACTTGGTGGAGGTCTTGGCGGATCTGCTATTAACGAGTTTGCAATTGCCGATGGTAGTTGGACGCGTCTTCGTGAGGTTAGCCTATCATACTCGTTGCCAAGAAACCTTGTGCAAAAAGCAAAACTAAGTTCAGTTGACTTTACAGTAACTGGTAGAAATTTAGCCCTATGGACAGATATTCAGGGGATTGATCCAGAGATCAATCAATCAGGTGTGGATAATGCTTATGGAATTGACTATTTCACAAATCCAAGCACGCAGTCCATTTTGTTTTCTGTCCGTATTAACTATTAATTGAAAGAACATGAAAAAGATATTTATATTTTCATTAATTATCATTCAAGGAATTTTTTCAGGATGTGATAAAACGCTTGAGGAATTGAATGTGAACCCGAATGATCCTTTGGATGCAGGTGGTGAACAACTTGTAATGGGTACGCAATTGGCAAACGTTTCTATAAATGTGAGTCATTTGCAGCGAATCTCTGGTATGTGGAGCGGTCAATATGAAGGACGTACTCTTTTATACTTATCCCTTCACCAGTATAACATGAGCTCTGAAGAGACGAACAGTACCTGGGGATTCATATATCAAGGTGTGCTAAAGCAAAGTAGAGTAGCTCAGTCAAAACTTACGGGGGACTCTGATTCGGAAAAATTTCAGCGAGCAATTGTGAAGATTATGGAAGCCTTAGCCGTTGGT
>JAHEMS010000219.1 GCA_024643595.1 Bacteroidota bacterium | reverse complement strand
ATTGCCGTTTTTGATTTATGCACATGGTCTATATCATAGCATCTGAAACTACAGGTTTGTGGTATTATGGCTATACGACAGATCCTTCACAACGTCTTATGGCGCACAATGCTGGTTTGAATAAGTCCACGTGCAATCGTGGACCATGGAAGTTTATATTTCAGCGATCCTTTGATACTAAAACTGCCGCATTAGAATTTGAGATTTATCTGAAGAAGAGCAGGAACAAGGACTACATCAAACGTGCTTTTGGTGAATTCTTTTTATGAACATATTATTTCTGAGCGTTAGAGCCGCGGAGGCCGCCCCGTGCATCGGGGGAATCCTCTCATCTCGACCAACGGCAATCAAATTTGATTGCCGTTTTTACTTTATGCACATCGGATTTTTAAAAGAAAGAAATTACCGGAAAATAAATCGATAACCAGTAAAGTGAATTCGGACACGCCGGACGAAATGAGTCAGGTCATACTTAATTTAAATACCGGCTAATGCCTAACTCCAGTCCTCTTAATTCAGCGAGTCCTCTTAATCTACCGATGCCGGTATAACCGGGCAACGTTTTCTTTTGGTTATTTAGGTCATCCAACATCTGGTGTCCATGATCTGGCCTCATGGGGATTGACTGCCCCGTACGTTTCATGAGCATAACAATTTCGCGAACTACCGCAGGCATGTCAGTATCACCATCGAGGTGGTCGGCTTCGAAGAAATTTCCATCGGCATCTCGCCTGGTATTTCTTAAATGTAAAAAGTGAATATGTTCTCCTAACCGATTTACCATTCCCGGCAAATCGTTGGTCGATCTTACCCCATAAGAACCTGTGCAAAAACAAAGACCATTTGCTTTTGAAGGAGCAGCCTCCAATAATTCTTTAGCATCTTGTTCTGTACTCACCACCCTGGGCAATCCTAAAATAGGATATGGGGGATCATCCGGATGAATGGCTAACTTAAGCCCGAGTGATTCTGCAGTAGGAACAACTTGTTGCAAGAAATAGAACAAATGCTCTTTTAATTTTTTCGCGTCGATATGCGCATACGTTTTTAATGCCGTTAATATTTGTTCTTCCGTAAAGCGTTCCTCACTTCCAGGCAAACCCAGTAAGGCATTATTGTAGAGTGTTTCTTTTTCAACGGGCGTCATGCTTTCAAAGCGATTTTTCGCTTTCATAATTTCATCAGCTGTATAATCTTTCTCCGCTTCGGGCCGCTTTAATAAAAACAGATCGAATGCAATGAAAGCGGATTTCTCAAAGCGCAAGGCTTTACTTCCATCAGGCATAGTAAATCGCGGGTCGGTGCGCATCCAATCGAGGATAGGCATGAAATTATAAGTCACTACTTTCAAACCGCAGGCGGCAACATTCTTTAAACTGATCTTATAGTTTTCGATCCACGTAAGGTATTCACCCGATTGCTTTTTGATCTCTTCATGTACCGGAAGACTTTCGATCACTGTCCAGGAAAGCCCTGCATCCTCAATTTGTTTTTTACGAATGTTGATCTCTTCCAACGTCCAAATTTCTCCCACAGGGATATGATGTAAGGCGGTCACTACACCGGTGCATCCTGCCTGCCGGATATCGGATAAACTTACCGGATCCTTTGGCCCGAACCACCGCATTGTTTGTTCCATTAAAATCATAATGTAAATAGTTTATTAAGCGCTATCGAATAAAGATTCTTTTGATAAAATTAGTTCAATCTGTTTATAATCTTGGGATGGTCAAACCACCATCTACCATAATCACTTGACCTGTGGAGTAAGGGAAATGACCTATCGCCAAAGAAGCAACCACACTGCCTACATCGTCGGGTGAACCCCAGCGCTTTTGAATGGTGAGCCCGCCATCAATTAACTTATCATATTTTTCTTTTACGCCAGCCGTCATGTCCGTGCTGATGATTCCTGGTCGAACTTCAAATACGGGAATTTCAAATTCTCCTAATCGCACAGCAAATAATTGAGTTGACATACTCAGCCCTGCCTTTGAAATGCAATATTCTCCACGATTGACAGACGCAACTGTAGCCGATATGGAAGATACGTTAATGATGCAACCTTGAAATGTGTTATCCGATTTCTTTTGCTCAATCATCCAGTTGGCGGACAATTGTGTTAAGAAATAATTTCCTTTCAGGTTGGTCGACAAAACATCGTCGAAACTTTCTTCGGATGTTTCCAGCACATCGCGTCTTTCCTTTGGAGCAATACCCGCATTATTCACCAGCACATGTAACTTGCCCAGGTGATCTTTAACTTGTTGAATAATTCTTTTTCTGTCATCGGTTGAAGAAATACTTCCCTGACAATAAATGACATTCGTCCCAAAGCGCTTCAATGTGGTGATCACTTCGGTAACGGCTGACTCATCCCGCACGCCATTGATAGCGATATCAAAACCGTTCTTGGCAAGGTGCTGGGCGATACCCAGACCAATTCCTCTGCTACCTCCGGTGATTAACGCAACTCTTCTCATGATATTAAATTATATAGCGGGGACATCAACCCAGCACCTTTTCTCCCAACTTTCAATTCCTTTTTCAGCCAGCTGAACGCCGCGTGCGCCGTCTCTTAAATCCCAGGGGAATGGTTCATCTTTCACAACATGTTTTAAGAATAACTCCCACTGCACTTTAAATGCATTGTCGTAAGTTTCTTGTTCGGGAACTTTAGACCAACCATCAAAGAAATTGATGGGTTGTTGAATATCTGGATTCCAAACAGGTTTAGGGGTGCTGCCATAATGTTGTATGTAACATTCGCGCAAGCCAGCCACAGCGGTACCTTTCGTTCCATCAACTTGAAGAGTAAGCAGGTCATCGCGCCTAACCCGAACAGTCCATGATGAATTGAAGTGCGCGATTACACCATTTTCCAGTTCGAAGGTTGCGTAAGCAGCGTCATCAGCCGTGCATGTGTATGGTTGGCCCTGTTCGTCAATACGTTTTTTAATATGTGTGGCGCCGAGGCATGAAACCGATTTTACTTTTCCAAAAACGTTATCCAATACATACCGCCAGTGACAAAGCATATCCACGATTATGCCTCCATCATCTTCTTTTCGGTAATTCCAGGAAGGGCGCTGTGCTGGAATATTATCTCCTTCGAAAACCCAATAACCAAACTCACCTCTTACCGAAAGAATTTCGCCAAAGAACCCTTGCTGGATCAGCCTCTTTAATTTGAGTATTCCGGGTAACCAGAGTTTATCTTGCACTACGCCATTCTTCACGTTGGCATCCACGCATAATTGATGTAGTTCCAATGCCGTCTTTGTGTCCACGGCGATTGGTTTCTCGCAATAAATATGTTTACCGGCTTTAACCGCTTGTTTCACGGCATCGGCTCTTCTTCCTGTAGTTTGTGCATCGAAGTATATGATGTTGTTACGATCTGCGAGCGCTTCTTCCAGGTTGGTGGTCATTTTTTTTACACCCGACTGGGCACAAAGTTTTTCCAATTTGTTTTTATCACGACCTACAAGAATGGGGTCGGGCATAATCACTTCCCCGGCATTTATTTTTACTCCACCCTGTTTGATGATTTCAGCAATGGATCTCAACAGGTGTTGGTTGGTACCCATTCTGCCCGTTACACCATTCATGATAATTCCTACTTTATGTTCTTTCATAATATTGAAGTATTCAAGTTTAATTGTACTCAGTAGTTGATATTGATTCTATGATTTTTCTTGGTATGCCTTTATAATTTTATTTAAGAATACAGATTGATCTTCACTCCAGAATTTATTACTAAAAATTTCAACTTCGTAGAAACCCTGAAAGCCGGTATCTTCCACCCATGATCGGATTTTTTTTATCGGAATACAACCTTCACCCATAAGACCTCTGTCCCACAGAAAGTCTGCGGTGGGCACATTCCAGTCGCAGATATGAAACGCATACAAATGATTATTCCTGCCGCATCGCTTTATCTCTTGCTCGAGGTGAGGATCCCACCATAGATGGTATACATCAACGGCTACTCCAACGAGGGGTGAGTTTATTTCGCAAGCCATATCATTCGCCTGGCCTAACGAATTGACGGCCGATCGTGTGTCCGCGTACATCGGATGCAACGGTTCGATCGCCAGCTTGATACCGGCAGCTTTCGCCTCGGGAAGAACGGACATGATGCCATCTTGAATTTGCTTGCGCGATTCTTCTAACGGTTGAAGAGGATCTGATCCGCAAACCAAGACAATCATCGGTGCGCCCAGTTCGGCAGCTTCTTGAATCGCTTTTCGGTTATCATCCAGCGCTGCCTTTCTTTTTGAGACATCAATGGATGGGAAAAATCCGCCTCGGCAAAGTGAAACAATTTCTAAACCGGCATCTCGTAACTGCTGCCCCGTTTGCTTAATATTTCTACCGGTTAATGCATCACGCCAAACTGTAATGCCCTTAACACCGGCTTTTGAAAAATTTTGTGCAGCTGTTTCAATATTCCAGGGCTTAGTGGTGATGGTATGAATGCACAGTTGCGAGAGATCGTTTAGTGGCTTTGCACTCATTGAACACAATTAAAGAACGTGTAGTATTTTTTGTCATCAATTATACGCTGCATATACAAACTGACTTCACGGGCATGATAATCCCCCCACATGCTGGATTCACCATTCGGGATTTTACTACCAGGAGGTGTGTAATCCCAGCCATTGGGCCGGTGATAGATTGAATGAAGGATAAGTCCCTGATGGTCCGGGTTAGTGCTCAAATAAGGTTCGTCAAGTAGCGTATTCAGTACGGTTAGTCCAGCCTGCCAATATTGTTGGCCAGAGGAATCATTCTTATCCAATAAATATTTTCCAAGACGCAGTAAACCCTGAGCGCCGATAGCGGCAGCCGAACTATCCACGGGTTCAAATTCATTAAATGGATCGGCTGGTTTATCTAAGTAGTCATTCAATAGATGAAGATTGGGCGCACCCGTATCCCAATATGGAATACCATCCACAGGAGTCTGGTTAATATAGAAATCGCAGGTAGCTTTTGCCGCCTTTATCATAAAGCCAATAATGCTGTCTTTTCCACCCAGAACACTTAGTTCATTTTCACTTCTGGTCTCCATCCATTCCAATTCTTCCGCAAAACCACACATGGCCCAGGCCAGTCCACGTGTCCAGGTGGTGAAGCCGGTGTATCCTTGCTGTGTGTTGGGGCATCTGAAATTTCCATCCTTTACATTAAAAACGCTTTCATGGGCCGTTCTGCCCCAAATGTCATACGTATCTCGTCCTTCTCCATAATATATTGAATATTCTGCGGTGGCTTTCATATGCTGAAGTGCGCGTTCCAGCAGATTAATCTTTACATCGCCTTCCGCCTGAAAAACATGCCCAAGGCTATGGCTTACTGTCAATGCCCTACATGATCGAATGGTATCAACAAAAAGAGAATGTGCTCCATTGAATGAATGAATGAACCCACCATTTTTAATGACCGTCCATCGGCTTGCCTGCACAGCTCCTGAAACTTTAAGGGCCAATTCATAAAAATCTTTTTCCCATTCATTGAAAGAAGTTTTTCCTTCTTTCATAAGCCGAAGCAGGTTGCCATAGGTACTCACATTATTAAAACCATGGTCATGGACGCCAATATGGCTGACATGTGGGGCCATCCATTCAACGGTTTTCCTGCGGCCAATTTCGAGGAATGATTGTTCACCCGTTGCGTCAAACTGCAGGATGGATGAACCGTATTGAAACCCTTGTGTCCATTCAGTCCAGCCTCGGGTGGAATATTTACCCGCTACTGTAAACACAGGAGATCCTTTGCTTACATCATAATTTTTTTCTATCAGGTTGATCTTGGTGCCAGATAATTCCCAGAAACGACTTAGTTTTTGCGAGAGATGGCTTGGCTTCAGTTCGGAATTTATTTTAATCATGTATTCATTTTGGTTGCCAAATTAAATATTCTCAACGTTATCTTCATGACGAAAAAAGTGCATAATACCCTGATGCGATTGTAAGGGTCAATTGCCGCGATTGAGTCTAAGTATTAATTGCCCGATTCATGTCAACTGTTCAATCAGCAAAAAAATTTATTAACCAACTCCCCCGCACGTATTACCCGGTAAAGGTATTGCAGTTTGGTAGTGGCAATTTCCTGAGGGGGTTCGTTGACTGGATGCTTCAGAAAATGAATCAAAATTCTGATTTCAATGCTGGAGTTTCAGTGGTTCAAAGCATTTCCAGAAGTGATACGCTCT
>JAHEMS010000003.1 GCA_024643595.1 Bacteroidota bacterium | reverse complement strand
CATTGCCTTCATCAACAAATTTAAACCCATCTTTTTCTTTAACAACAAGGGACATAGTGCTCTTAATTTATGATAAGTAAGTAAAAAAAACCGAACCTTAGAACTGCCTGAAAGTTTCTTTGAAAAAAGGCAGTAATTCACCGAAATAACCTGATAGCGTGGGGGCAACTTTGGCTGCCAACGGATACAATTTTGAGTCTTCTTTCCAGTCTTCAGGGAGGGAAATTTGAAAAGCTTCTATCAGCCAAATAATTACACTTATGCCAAACGCGTATTTTATCAAGCCAAGCGCTGCGCCAGCTATGGCATCAATGCTTCCCAAAAAAGTTGTATCTAATGAACTTTTAATACTTTTCCCTACTAAAGAAACCAGCAACATAACGGCAAAGAATATGATTGTAAATGAAACGTAAGGCAATACTGCTCTATCGGCATTAAATTCTTTTGCCAGATAATCCACCCCATTTCCCATCAGCTTAAATCCAATAAAGACTCCCAGAATGATGGCTAGTAAAAAAAATAACTCCAGTAAAAACCCTCTTCGATAACCAAGAAAAGTTCCAACCGAAAGTATGATGGCTATTACAATATCTATTTTATTCAAGATGCCAATATCTTTTTAACAATCTCAGAAATCATTTTGCCTTCTGCTTTGCCTGCCAGTTGCTTGGTGGCGCTACCCATCACCTTTCCCATGTCTTGAGCTCCCTTAGCACCAACCTGTTCAATAATCTTTTTTACTTCCGATGTGATCTCCTCCTCAGAAAGTTGCTTTGGCAAATAGCGGCTGATTACATCCAATTCGAATAATTCTTTTTTTGCCAGTTCGTCACGTCCTTCTTTTTGAAAAATCTCTGCTGACTCTTTGCGTTGCTTGACTGCTTTCATTAATAATTTATTCTCAACCTCCTGGTTGATATCTCCTGTGCCGCCTTTTTCGGTCTCTGCCAGTAAAATGAGTGACTTGACTGACCGAAGTGCTATTAGCTCCTCTTTATTCTTGGCTAACATTGCCGCCTTAATATCGCTGTCAATTTGCTGCTTTAAACTCATGTTAGATTCGTTTATTAATTTGAAGCGAAATTAACTTTACTTTTATACACATAAAAATGTTCTTTTCAATGCAATAAAAATGGATAAATAATGGAGAATCAATGTATTAATTTTTTATGACGCGTCTTTCTGTAAATATCAACAAGATAGCTACGTTACGAAATGCACGAGGAGGCAACAACCCTGACGTTGTAAAAGTTGCTATGGATTGTGAACGTTTTGGTGCGCAAGGAATTACCGTTCACCCACGACCTGATGAAAGGCATATTCGCTATGCTGATGTACTTGAGCTTAAAAAAGTAGTTACTACTGAATTTAATATTGAAGGGTACCCAGACGAGCGATATCTTAAACTCATTCGTGAAACAAGACCCACCCAAGCCACATTGGTTCCTGATAAACCGGATGCAATTACTTCTAATGCCGGATGGGATACGGTGAAAAATGAGAACCTTCTTAAGGAAATTATATCCAATATAAAGTCTTGGGGAGTACGCACTTCTATATTTGTTGATCCTATTCATGGAATAGTGGAAGGAGCCAGTAATATCGGAGCTGACCGAATTGAATTTTATACAGAACCCTATGCATCGAATTATCAACAAAATAGGGTGAGTGCTATTAAACCATATATAGAGGCCGCCATGACTGCCCATTCATTAGGGCTCGGCATTAATGCAGGGCACGATTTAGACCTCAACAATCTTCGTTTTTTAAAAGAATCAATTCCTCACCTTGACGAAGTCTCCATAGGGCATGCGCTGATTTGCGATGCTTTATATTTGGGCCTTGAAAACACCATTCAACTGTACTTAAGACAATTAAAGTGAAGCCCTATGAAGGCGTGCCATAACCACCACCCCCTGGGGTTTGAATCTGCACGCGGTCTCCAACATTCACCAGTACACTTTGCATTCCTTTTAGAACTTTTACCTGATGTTGGGTGGTTATGAGTTTTTGTTTGCCACATTTCCCGGGTTGTCCGCCTTTCAACCCGTATGGTTGTTCAATTCGATGCTGAGAAAGAATATTAACTTCTACTTTTTCTTTGAACGTCATCTCACGCACCACTCCATCACCTCCATTCCATTTACCCTTCCCTCCAGATCTTTTTCTAATCTCAAATTTTTCCAACCGTACTGGATAACGAAGCTCCAGAATTTCAGGATCAGTAATTCGTGTATTGGTCATGTGTGAGTGTACGCCACTAGCACCGTGGAACCCTGGCCCGGCTCCAGTGCCCCCACAAATGGTTTCATAAAAACCAAATCGATCATTACCAAACAGAAAATTGTTCATCGTCCCCTGGCTGCAAGCGACCAAGCCAAATGCTTTCAATAGTGTATCCGTTAACCGCTGACTCACTTCTGTATTCCCTCCAACCACCGCTGGTAATTTTTCCAGCAAGAAATCTGGGTTGAGCAATCCTGTTGGCAAAATAATTTGTACGGGTTGCATTAACCCTTCATTCATAGCAATGGGTTTGCCCACCCACAATCGCAATACGTATAATACAACGCTTTGCACAATCGCTTTGGTGGCATTAAGATTACCTGGATGAATTGCAGCCGATCCTGAAAAATTAACAACCAAATTCTTTCGTTTCAAGGAGATTTTTACTTTCAACAAAGAGCCATCATCCAATCGCTCCTCAGCGATAAATGTTTTTATGTTCGAATCGTTGATCTTCCAGGACAGAAGGGTTGCCGCATAATCACGCAACTCTTTCATGTATGCCCGCACGTGCCCCTGACCATACTTTTTACAAAGTTGTTTAAGTTTAATCTCTCCAAGATTTACCGTAGCCAAAGCTCCGTTTAAATCTGCCAGATTCTCTTCAGGAAGACGGGTGGGGTAACGTGACGAACTAAATATTTTACGAATAGTCCTCCATTGGATCTTCCCTCGTTTTACAAGATAGGTAGGCGGAATGATAACTCCTTCCTCTTCAAGGGTAACCGCATCAGCAGGCATCGAACCAGGCCTCTTACCTCCAATCTCAGCATGATGCGCTCGGTTAGCTACATAGCCTACCAATTTCTTTTTGAAGAAGACTGGTTTTATCAACGTGACGTCTGGAAGGTGCGAGCCTCCAAAAGCGGGATGGTTGGTAATAACCACATCACCCGCTTTCATCGGTAATACTTTTTTCACTTCTCGAACACACATACCCATGCTGCCCAGATGAACAGGAATGTGAGGGGCGTTTACAACCAGATATCCCTTGGCATCCATCATCGCGCATGAAAAATCAAGCCGCTCCTTAACATTTACCGAAAAAGATGTCCTCTGCAACAATGCCCCCATCTCCTGCGCTACGGCCGTAAACCGGTTGCTGAATAATTCTAACGCTGCTTCATAATGTTGCTTGGTTTTCCTTGACTCATGCTTCTTATTTCTATGAAGAACGGCATTGTTGTTCACATCAAGCTTAAATTCCCATTGATTATTCACGACGGTAGTTGAATTATGACTCACCACCAAAGCTGGACCCTCAATAACTGCGCCAGCGCTCAATTGTTCCCACTTATACACACCCGTCTTATTCCACGCTCCATTAAAATATATTTTGGATTGCTTTACCGGCATTGGCCGATATGATTTTCCCCTGATTCTCTTTTTGATAGTGGGGTCATCCTTAACGCTAAGGACTGTGCGAATGGACTCAATTTCTATTTCACGATCACGAAGCCAATGGCCGTAGATAGCCCTGTACTTTTTTTGAAACTCTTTAAGGGGTGATATGCCCTTGGCATAATCAATTTCAATACTGCTTTCCTGTCCTTTAAACCTCAGGAACAACAATTGCTTATCGATGATGATCTGTTGTTCCGTAAAACCATCCTTCACAAATTCCTTCACCCCATTTTTTGCCAACTTTAAAAATGTCTTGGATAAGTTTGCTGCCTCCTGAGAAAAAAGTTGAAGCATCTGCTTCTCTTCGAATCGTTCAATACGCGCTTTACCAATTCCATAGGCACTTAACAAACCAGCATCATACGGTATGAGTATTTGCTTCATGTCCAATATTTCAGCCAACGAACAGGCATGTTGTCCGCCAGCTCCTCCAAAACTCAGAAGGGTATAATTAGCAGGATCATGCCCTTGCTGCACTGAAACTTTCTTAATCGCTTCCGCCATTTTTTCATTGGCAATTAAGAGTAGCGATTCCAATATACTTTCTGCCTTAGGATTCCTGCCAGATGCTTGTTGGATTTTTTGTAATAGTTTTTCTAAGGCCTTTTCCGACCGGTCACGATAAAGGGGAATGGAGAAAAAGTCAGCATCGGCATGACCAAGTAAAAGATTTACATCAGTGATTGTAAGCGGTCCCCCGCTTCCATAACAAGCTGGACCGGGTGCTGCTCCGGCACTATGTGGTCCAACCGTTAATCGATGACCATCAAAATCACATACAGAACCACCTCCTGCAGCAATGGTTTCAATAGCCAATGATGGTGATAAGATTTTTATTTCTCCAACCCTCGATTCATATCGATACGAATAATGTTTGTCATAAAGTGAAACATCTGTACTGGTACCGCCCATATCAAACGAAATGAGTTGTTTGATGCCAGATTGCTTTGCAGAAACTGCTGCCCCCACCACTCCTCCGGCTGGGCCACTCAATAAACTATCCTTGGGGCAAAAATTCTTTGCATGGACTAATCCGCCTGCGCTGGTCATGATTTTTAGCTGAACATCATGCAAGCCATGTTGAATGCCCTGAATATAATTATGAATGATCGGTTCCAGATAGGCATTAGCTACTGTTGTTTCAGCACGTTGCAAAATTTTTATTTGCCCGGATAGTGAATTTGAATCCGAAACATATTTATATCCATTTTTAAGGAGTGCCTTTTTGAGGATACCTTCATGTACTGAATTTTTATAACTATTAAGTAACGCAATTGCCACGGATTCAGCACCCGACTTCGTAACTGAAGATATAATCTGTCGGATTGACTTATCGGCAAGCGGTATAAGCACCGCTCCATTTGATTCAATTCGTTCATCTACTTCAATAACTGAATCATATAACGGAATTCCTCTCTTGATTTGCAAAGCAAACAAATCCGGGCGCTGTTGTGAGCCGATCAAAAGTAAATCTTTAAATCCCTTGGTGACCAGAAAAACAACCTTTGCTCCTTTTCTTTCCAACAACGCGTTAGTACCACGAGTCGAACCAAGCTTCATTTCGATTAGAGGAAACTTCTGATCAAGCCTTGTCTCAGTAATCAATCTGGCAGCAAATACTGGAACTTCTTCCAGTGAAGAGATTTCAAATACGTCTCCTTTCTTAATATTGGAGTGCGAGAACTTCTGTAAATGAATTATTGATTTTTCAATTTCTGTTGATACTATTCTAAATTTTACTTTTGGATTTCGCGAAAAAGTGACCACAAATCCGTTAAAGATATTTACTTGCGTTGGCCAACTGATTTGAACCAAAAAAGCGTTAGAATTTACCTGTTCAATCACTTTTCCTTTCAATACTCCACTGCTGAGGATTTTCAAGCGTTTAACTATTCCTCGTGGAGAGTAAGCTATGCAATCCGTAAAGGTACCGCCTGTATCGACCCAAATTTTCCAGGGTTTTGTATCCATCACTCCTTAATCGAAAGCACAATTTGTTTGCGGGTCATCCGAATGCCAAGGGCCTTGATAAATTCGCGTGTGCCGTCAGGCATTTCGTGAAGAATGGGTTTTGTATAAAGAATTGAATCTGGCCCCATTCTTTGAATGTTGTCATTGAGTCCATTACTATCTATGTAGGCTTCCATTAACTGCCGTTCCACCTTTCGCAAACTTTTATTGTCAGGCTGCAAAGAAATTATTTCAACCTGAAGAGCATGAGATAAGGAATCCTGTAAATTACTATTCGTTAAAGTTTTATCCTGCATGTCCAAAATTGAAGCCACATTACGGCAGTAAATAAAAGCAGCCTCAATAATTTGGGCTTCCGAGACCTTTTTTATCTCCCCCTGTTCCATGCTTTCCTTTATCCTCCTTCGTTGCTCATCGCTAAGAGAGCCCGTACAGGAAATCAGTAACAAAACCAATAACAACGAGGAGTATTTCATGAGATAATAGAACTATGCGAAGGTAAAAAGTCTTGGTTAACTCAGACCACTAATTTGTTAACTTTGCAGCCTTGTTTTTGAATTTATGATTGAAAAGCTAATAGATATTAAGAATCGTTTTGAGGAGGTAGGCCAACTTCTATCGCAACCCGAAACCGTAAAAGACCAGAAGAAATTCCAGCAGTTAAGTAAGGAATACCGTGATCTTGAGAAGGTCGTGATGAAATATGACCTCTATCAGGTCACCTTGGATAGTATACGACACGCAAAAGAACTTTTACAAAAGGAAAAAGATCCGGAGATGCGCGAGTTAGCAAAAATGGAACTCGAAGAGTTGGAACCTAAGTCGGAATTGTTGGAAGCAGACATCAAAGAGTTGCTGATGCCTAAAGATCCAAACGATTTTAAAAATTGTATCCTTGAAATTAGGGCAGGGACCGGTGGTGACGAAGCCGCGATTTTTGCTGGAGACTTGTGGCGCATGTATCAACGCTTCTGCGAGCGAAGAGGTTTTAAAATGTCAGTGCTGGACATCACAGAAGGAACTGCCGGTGGATATAAAGAAGTCATCAGCAGCATTGAAGGTGAAGGTGCTTTCGGAATTTTCAAATATGAATCAGGCGTTCACCGTGTGCAACGTGTCCCCGATACAGAAACGCAAGGACGCGTGCATACTTCAGCGGCTTCAGTGGTCGTGTTGCCCGAAGCCGAAGAAGTGGATGTGGAGATCAATCCAGCTGATATTGAGGTTCAAACCGCACGTTCAAGTGGTGCCGGAGGGCAGAATGTGAATAAAGTTGAGACTAAGGTGCAGCTAACCCACAAGCCAACCGGTATCGTAATTACTTGCCAGGTTGAGCGTTCTCAACACGGCAACCGGGCTCGCGCTATGCAGATGCTACGCACCAAATTGTATGAAATGGAAGTGGAAAAACAGAATGCCGAAGTGGGCGCATCACGCAGATCACAAGTACGCAGTGGTGATCGCTCGGAAAAAATTCGAACCTATAATTATCCCCAAAGTCGCGTTACAGATCACCGGATTGGCTATACACAACACAACCTCCCCGCGGTAATGAACGGAGAGGTAGACGAATTTATTAATCAGTTGAAGATCGCTGAAACCGCTGAGAAGATGGCAAATAGCACCAATTAATTTTCATTATCCTCTTCCTCCGCTTTCTTTATCTGCTCGTCCAAAATTTTATCAATGACTTGCATTTGACGCTCATCAATTGTTTTATCTACCCTGGCTTGCTTTTTCATAAATCGAAACATGGCGTTCTTCTTGATTTCGTAGGCCATAAAGACAGTGTACTTATTTTCTTTTTTATTAAAATACTTTTGCTCACCAATTTTACGTAAATCAGCAATGTCTGTGTTCATTGTTTGACGCACCAGGCTTTGAAATTTATCAGCCACATCGGCAGCACGCTCATTTTCAGTTTGTCCCAAATACTGATCAGCGACTTGTTTCATGGTAGTGTTCACTTGTCCGGCAAGTTGTGCTTTGGCATCGAGATCGGCTTTTCCCCTGGCTATATTATCCTGAGAACTTTCCCCTTTGCCGGTGCCGCGGAAAAATCGGTTATTGGACTCGTAGGCATTGCCACGAAAAGGTTCTTTCACCTTCTGCCCAAAAGGACTTGAGCCACAAGACGTGAGTACCAGCATAATGATGAAAGAAATCAGATTTGTCTTCATAACAAGTGAGGTTGTTTATTCAAAACTAAAATTAGTAAAAATTGTGCCAGAGTTAATTGTCTTGATGCTTAATAACTAATTGCCACCGAAAAGCCCATTTCCACTTAATTTGATAATCATTAATCCCAGCTTTTTTCATTACACTCTTCAGTTCTTCTTTACTGAACGCACGCAAAACAGATAATGGCGCATCAAACTTTACCATGGAAGATTTAGAAAACAATAGCGTCAACCACTTGATGGAAAAATAGGCTATCGGATGACGGTGTAGATCATTGATGATGATGACTGATCGGGTTTGCTTTTTTAGCGATTTAAATAGCGTTACTAATTCACTTTCTCTGAAGTGATGCATGAAGAGGGTTGCTAATACGATATCAAATTTCCGATCTTGAAACTCACCAGAAAACACATTCGATGTTTCAAACGAAACATTAGCAAAATCATGGGTGTGGTTTCGGGCGTATTCAATAATATGTGGGTTTGCATCAAAACCGACCAGCCTTACTTTTTTGTTTTCTTTTTCGGCTAAGCTAGAAATATGACGAAGCATTTCTCCGCTGCCGCAACCCAAGTCGGCAATGGTGATAACCGTTTCATTATCGATACCTTGCCAACCCTGTTGCAGCGCCTGAATGGTTACGAGATTTCCGCCTAACCAATGATTAATGAAATCTAATTCTTTTAAGGTTTGATTTACGACATCACCATGACAAGCAAGGTCATCCATGACTTCACTGGCGTCAGAACGCTTAGAAAAATTGATAGTCATGATCAGTGATGCTGAATTTCCAATATCATGCTTTCCAATGTGAGACCTGGTCCGAAAGCAAAACTTAAAATTTTCTTTCTTTCATCTGATAGCTCCAGGTTTTTACACACTTCATTTAATACAAACAGTACTGTCGGCGAGGACATGTTTCCATAATTGCGAAGCACCTCGTAGGCAGGTTTGTTTTGTTCCTTGTTAAGATGCAGCTCCTGTTCAATTACTTCCAGTATTTTTTTTCCACCAGGATGAATGGCATAATAACTGATGTCCTGAAACGAATATGAAATCTGATCCAACAAAGACTGTGTTAGTGATTTGATGCCCCGTTGAATAACCTCGGGCACATAGGAGGATAAGCGCATTTCAAATCCAAAATCACCAATTGTCCAAGCCATGTCCTGCTCACCATCAGAAGCAAGATCACAATAAAAGCTAACTGGTTTTAAATTCAATCCTTTGCGTGGAAATGTTTCCACTAATAGGGCCGCAGATCCATCTGCAAAAAGTGCATTTGCCAACAAATTATCTTCTGTGTTTTGTTTTTGAAAATGAATGGTGCATAACTCGGTGCAAACGACCAAGACTTTTGCTTTAGGATCGGCACTACAAATGATATCTGCTTGTTTCAAGCCATTAAAGGCAGCGTAACATCCCATGAAGTTGATGCATAACCGCCTTGTGGAGGATGGCAATTCCAAAGCCCTTACAAGATCAATATCCAAACCTGGTGCATACATTCCGGTGCAACTCACGACAACCAAGTGAGTGATCGATTTTTTATCGATGACTTTTAATTTGTCGAAGCAATTATTGATAGATTTTAAGCTCAATGACAACGCATGTTCCCGATATAACTGAAGCCTTTTCGCGGTTGAAGGAAATGGCTCAAAATCATTATTGTTTGAATAAAAGTCATAGTCATTCTCTTTTCCATAATCAGCAATAACGGAGTATCTTGTTGCTATCCCTGTTTTACGAAAAAGGGTATGAAGCCTGCGGGCTTCATCGTTATTCATCTGCATGGCACGAATCATAAATTCTGCAATGGCATCCTGGCTAAATTTGTTTTGTGGATGTGCCGTGCCCAGGGAGGTAATAAAACTCATTCATCAAGTATAACAAAAAAGGGCTCATTTTGATTAGAGAAATATCAAATCATTATCTTGAACGGTCAATATTCAGATGAATATGTTTTCACGATCAGCCTGGGTTCACTTACGTATTTCGTTTTCTTTCTTTCTCATGCCAGTTTACTTATTCGCATTGGGTGTATCCCCCAATTTTGGTGAAAGCAGGTTATTGTGGTCCTTTATCATCATTCACCTATTACTTTATCCGGCCAGCAATGGATTTAACAGCTATTTCGATAAAGATGAAAAAAGCATTGGCGGATTGAAAAATCCTCCACCCGTAGATGAAGGTCTCTATTACTTATCACTGCTCTTTGACGCAATTGCTATCGTTCTTGGCTTTATTAAAATCAATGCATTATTCGCGATAATGTTGTTGATTTACGGTCTGGTCTCAAAAGCCTACAGTCATCCCGCAATTCGATTAAAGAAATTTCCCATTATCGGATGGATTACTGTTGGTCTCTTTCAGGGGTTCTTCACTTTTCTTATGTGCTACGTGGGCATCAACGGTTTTGAAATCGAAAATTTGTTGAATACCCATGTGATCATACCTGCTTTACTTTCTACAATTATTTTATTAGGTACTTACCCGATGACTCAGGTCTATCAACACGAGGAAGATGCTCGGCGGGGCGACCGTACCCTTAGTTTAATGCTGGGTATCAGGGGCACTTTTACTTTTGTATTAATCATCTTCACACTGGCAGCCGCTTGTTATGTGTGGTATTTCTATTCCAATTTCGAAATTCGATATGGAATTATATTCCTTGCCTCATTGGCTCCGGTTGTGATTTTCTTTTTAGTTTGGTTTATCTTCATTCTTAAAGATCCAATGAAGGCAAATTTTACAAATACCATGTGGCTTAACTTTTTATCCGCGCTGTGTCTCAATGGATTTTTTATTTGGTTTTTTCTGGAAAACAGTCATATTGCCCAGCTCTTTTAGCGGTGATCTAAACCAATTTTGCAACCCGTTCAAGCAAATCCATAGTCGCTTTTATTCCATCCGGTTCACTTAATGTACCCCCACTGTACTCTATACCAAGATGGCCTTTGTAGCCTGCTTCTTTGATGATGCGTATCATTTTCAGGTAATCCGTTTCTATGCAATTGCCATCATCATCAAATTCTGAAGCTTTGGCACTTACCCCTTTCGCAAAAGGCATTATCTCCTCAACTCCTTTGTACTGATCGTACTGCTCCACACAAGGGGATTCCCATTGATCCACTTTTTCACGTCTTATACAGAAATTACCAAAATCGGGGAGTGTACCACAATTTGTCATTCCTACGTCTTTCATAAGGGTCGATAGCCATAGACCATCAGACGAAAAGCCTCCATGATTTTCTACGCATACACTAATACCAAACGGTAATGCAAATTCACTCAGTTTGCGCAAACTTTCTGCCGAGGCCTTGGCAGCTTCCTCGGCAATATTGCCTCCAAAGCAATTCACACGTATAGCATGGCATCCGAGGAATTTCGCAGCCTCCACCCATTTATAATGATTTTCTATAGCCCGGATTCGTGTTTTCTCCACCGGACTGGCAATTTCACCTTCTCCGTCAATCATGATCAGCAAATTAGTAACCCCAACATCACCAGCCCGATTTTTCAATTCGCCCAGATACGCATTATCCATTGCCTTATCCATAAAAAACTGGTTCACATATTCCACTGCACTGATGCCAAATTCATTTTTAGCCTTGGCTGGAAAATCGAGATTATCAAACTCTCTCGCAAACAAAGCATTATGCAGCGACCATTCGGCTAAGGAAATCTTAAAGAACATTTCAGAAAAATTTTTGTACTCATTTCCCCAAAGTAAGTAACCACGTCATCATAAACTATTCACGAGTCTCAAATATTATGCGATATCAATAAAGAATCAATAAGATGAACGTCATCCCAGGTGAAGCATTAAAATGGCGAACCATGTGATTGGTTAATCAAATAACCCGCAACTGGCTTAACATTCTTCATCAGGTTAACGGCGAAGTTAGAAGTCCACTCTGCTCCAAAAAGATGCTGCAGTTGGCGCCCAACCCAAAGCCGACGAGCAAATAATTTCTTCCATCGCTGACGATAAAGATTCTCCAATTGTTCTCGCGAAATGTTGCCGTTCATAAATTGTATTACCAATTCACTAAGCACCTTTCCAGAATGCATGGCCATGGCCATTCCGTTTCCACACAATGGAGCGATCATACCTGCCGCATCGCCCGCCATGATTACATGCTTTTCAACCCGTTTCTTATTGGCAAAAGAAATCTCATTGATCACTTCAGGACGGTCATATAGAAAGTCGGCATTTTGAAAAAGAGATTTCAAAAATGGATTTTTATACAATACAGACTCTTCCATCAATTTAATATTGCCATACTTTTTAAGGTTATCCCTATGGGTGAGATAACACAACGTGAATTTCTGATCTTCCACCTGGCTGATGCCACAATAGCCATCTTTGAAATTATGAAGTGAAATGAGATCAGTAGGTTGATCGGTGCGGATATGATACTTCACGCCAGCATAAGGGGATCGATTTTGTATAAACCCCCTTTTCATAGTGGTATCCAGTCTCGAACGTTTTCCAAATGAACCAATGACCAAATCAGCATTCAATATACTTTGTCCGGCACGTACTTTAAACTGATTATCTTCAAATGATACTTGGTCTGCTTCGGTATTCAGTAAAAACCGAACACCCTTTCCAAGCGCTTTTTTATAAAGAAAATTATCAAACGTATAGCGACTAATCCCAAAACCCCCTGAATTCAACGGGAGTTGCGCAGCCTTGCCATTGACTGACGTGAGCTGAAATTTAGTGATTACAGGAGGGGCATATTCTGAAGGAAAGAGATGCAATGATTTAAGAAATGGTATTGCTTCGCTTGAGATATACTCTCCACACACCCTGTGAAAAGGATATGCCTTTTTTTCGATTACCATAACATCCATTCCCGCATCATTAAGAAGATGAGCTGAAATCAATCCGGATAATCCACCTCCAATAATTATTATCCGATTCATTTTCCGAATTACCCTTTTTAAAGTTTAAAATCGAATAAATAACCTTTCAAAAAATGAATCTGTTTTATATAATATTTTCCAACTTAAATTCCTTTTTTGACTTAATGCCATCACGTTGAATAAGCAGGTTTATTTTCCTTCCTGGTTTTGAATTTAGTAAGCCATTGATTTCATTTAAATCAAGTTCATCAACGCTTAATCCATTGACCATTAAAATCCGATCCCCTTTTCTGATGTCTGCTTTTTCTGCCAGGGAACTTTCCCTTACCTCTGAAATTTCAAAATTCCTTAACCGTGCACCGCGCGCACGTAATGTTAGACCGCTTAAACTAAAATAGAATTCCTTCTTTAAGCTGGAGTTCTTTTTCAGATATAATCTTTCTCCAGGGAAATTAAAAATAACAGTAAATCTGCTTAGCATGTCTCCACCTATGGAGCCATTTCTATAAACATTTCGACTGGTCTTAAGCGTATCAATGTATGTCTCTTGATCGGGAAAGTTTGCTATAACTCCTTTAATTGAAAAGTTGCCTATTTCAAGCGATTTGATCCGTGCTATTTGACCGGTGATCTCACCTCCAAGTCCTCTGCCTATCACGGCTGATACGTGTTTTGTTGGAACTTTAATTTTTGGATTGGATCCCGCTTCCAGAAAGATTCCGTGACTGGCACCACTGTCTACCAAAAGTTTTGCGGAAAGAGATGTTGAATCATTCATTTGCACGCCAACAACAATATAAGGCTTGGTATCTTCAACAGTTATTGGTAACCAGGTAAGTCTTTTACTCGGTTTAAATCGATCCGGTTGCATAAGCGTAAGCAACTTTTTTTCATAATCAATCTTTATGATAAATCGACTGAACAACTCGTATCCTAAAATACCATGAACATCTGTTCCCATGTAATTTCTAAGTTCCAGATAATCCTTATCCAGTACAAGCATAGCGTGGCCTTGACCATGTACGCCTGGCATATCAAAAGTTACATTGTTTGTAACGTAAGCATCTACCACCTTTTCTCCACCTGGTCCTGCAATGGTATATTTTCTGGAATATTGAAGATTGAGAATATCACTGTAGGCTTTTTCTGTTAGAATGGCTGTTCGCACCCCTGTATCAAGAATAAACTTCAGCGGCAATTGACCATTCAAAACTATTGGAACAACGACGAGGTTATTGAACACCTCTATTGGAAACTGCACTTTGGATTTGCCTTCAGGCAGTGAGAAACCCAATATCTGGGAATAGCAAGATGAAATACTCGCTATTAGAAAAAGAAAACACCCGACTACTTTTTTTGAACCCATACAGCAGAATGGCTTTATTTAAAGCTAAGATTTTTTTATAAATGCTTATGCTTTAAACTGTAATTACTCCAAGATGGTTGAGTAGTTGTTGAGGACTTTCAGAAATAATTAGTTGATCTAAATTTTTGGCGTTCAGGAATCCTTCATCTACCATGAGTCTCATTTGCTGAATAAGCGGGTTGAAGTACCCTTGTATATTTAATAAACCAACGGAAGCATGAATTAACCCCAATTGCTTCCAGGTAAGAATTTCAGCCAGTTCATCCAATGTGCCCCAGCCCCCTGGCAAAGCGATGAAAGCATTTGCCAAATCCGCCATTCGCCTTTTTCGTTCGTGCATGCTGTTTACAACCTCAAGATGGGTTATGCCTTTATGGGCCACCTCTCTTTGCAAAAGAAAATCCGGAATTATGCCAATTACATTGCCGCCCCGCCTCATTACTTCGTCAGCTACGATGCCCATCAAACCAATGTTGCCACCACCGTAAACCAGTGATGATCCTGAGTTATAAATCAGTGAACCCACCTCTATGGCAGCATTGACATAAGCCTGTCTATTACCGGCCGCTGAACCACAGAAGACACAAATGTTCATTGAAGTATGAACAATTAGTGCTTAATGTCGTGCTCGTTATCGCTTACTTTTCTATTGGGAAACACCCAAACAGAAACAATCGCTAAGATAAAGAGGGCAATTACTACACCGAAAACTGACATGATTTGGAATATTAGGTTATGTACGAAATAACAAATTTAAAGTCTACTAACAGAATATTTGCAAAATGACCTTTAAAAATTGTAAACTCGAAATCTTATTTTAGCAAATTGTCATCATTGGAACAATAAATAAACTATGTCATGAAGAAATTTCTTCTCGTTTTAGGCGTCATTTTAGTGCTTATTCTCTGTTCTCTTACTTATTATATGACTGTTTACACTAAAAAAGCGAGCCCGGAGGATGAAGTAAAATTTGAAAAAGGTGATTTAAAAATATCAATTATCTATAATCGTCCTTTCAAAAAAGGCAGGATCATCTTCGGTGAACTAGTTCCCTATGGAAAAGTTTGGAGAACCGGGGCAAATGAAGCCACTACTTTCGAAACCAATAAAGATCTGACTTTTGGAGATAATTCGTTGAAAGCCGGAAAGTACAGTATCTTCACTATTCCTGAAGAACAAAAATGGACAATCTTGTTTAACTCTGAGTCAGGGCAATGGGGTGTTGGATTTAATGGTGAGGCAAACCGTAACCCGGAAAAAGATGTACTCACATTAGATGCTCCAGTAGTTGCCATTGATAAAGAAGTCGAACAATTCACTATTGAAGTTGGTAAAATGGGCGAGGATCACGAGTTAACTTTTATTTGGGATAATATCGTAGTCGCGGTTCCATTCTCTGTTAAGTAAAAATCAATTTTGTTATATTTTTTGAATTTCCTGTCAAAACTTCTATTGAATCTAATAAGTGGTGGTATTTTTGAAATATCAATGTAATTGACAATTAAATGATACAGGTAATACCTTCCATAGCCATCCGACGCGGAAAAGTTGTTAAAATGAGGAAGGGCGATCCGTCCAGCGAAAAAGCTTATAATGAAAATCCTTTAGACTTAGCAAAACGATTTGAGTCTCATGGAATTGAAGTTGTCCATTTGGTGGATTTGGATGGTGCAGAGAAAGGCAGTCCCAAAAATTATCATGTGCTTGAAGCCATTGCAGGTCATACTGATCTGAAGATCGATTTCACAGGTGGAATTTGTACGGATGGCGATATTGGCAAAGCCTATGAATTCGGTGCTGATTATATCACCGCCTCTAGCATTGCTGTCACTAATCCAGAGTTATTCGCCTCATGGATTATGTCATATGGTAGAGAAAAAATGACTTTGGGCGCGGATGTTACCGATATAATATCCAAAAATATTGCCTTTCGCGGTTGGTTGAACAAATCAGAAATAACATTATTTGATCATCTCCAGTATTTTTATGACCGGGGTTTAAAATATGTGAAGTCCACTGATGTTTCCCGAGATGGCGTTCTTGAAGGACCCGCTTTTTCTTTCTATCAGGAAATTGTTGATCAATTTAAGGATCTGAAAGTGCTAGCCAGCGGAGGGGTACGTGGCGTTGATGACATCAAAAAGCTAAATGACATGGGATTGTTCGGAGTTATATTTGGTAAAGCCTACTATGAAGGGATACTTAAGCTTAAAGATCTTGAACAATTTATCGTAGCGAAAAATTAAAATTGAACCCTAGGCCAACGAATCATTTAGGCCCGTTTCATATGTTCAATTCACATTTAATTCAAACAAAATATCAAGGTCACTTTCCCCATCCGTTGAAGTTGACGAGGATGACTTAATTGCTGGTTGATGTTTTAACAGCACTCTGAATGATTTAGAACTTACCCCTGTGTTGGACGTTATCCATGAAGTCTCTATTCCAATGGGCAGTCCTTCCAAATCCTTATCCAGGTAATTAATGCTTCCAACTATGGCAGAGGAATAATCCTTAATATTACCCGCTCCAATTGGGGATGAAAATGCTCCTTCTGAAAAGCTGAAAAAAAATTGATGCTCTTCTCCTTCTTTCTTTATTGCTTCTGTAACATCATAGTCATCATCTCCGGGTTTATACAATTCATTAATGAGTGCAAGGGATAATGTGTAATTGTTATTTTTCAACAAGTTGATTGGTCCATCCACTTTAATGTCCTGTACTCCCCCGCCATCCGGATCCGTTGCGGTAACCTTAATTATGCTGCCGCTGCCTTCTGGGGAAAACGTAAGCACTACTTTTGTAATGAATTCAGGGATATTTTCAGGGATTGGATCTCCATTTTGACAGGCGATATTAATAAACAGTATTGCGGTCAGAAGTAGAGGTTGCGATATTTTAACGGGCAATTTCATTTGTGTTATTGCATTCCAATCATTTAGAAAATATACTTCAAGGCGATTGAAATATTCCTTCCAATATCATCCGCATAGTAACGTAAGCGATTGGTGTATTCCCGATAGGCTGTGTTGGTTAGATTATCTGCAGTTACACGGATATCCATTTTAGATTTACCCATTGATCGTGAAATACCTGCACTCAGCGAAGTAAGGAAATAACCATTCGGTGAATCCACGAAATCAAAATTTTGGTAATCATTTTCAAGAAGGTCATCACCCTTTTCTTTTGCATCAATTATTTGACGCAGGGAGATTACCCTTGGCGCGCGGTTTTGCTTTGAAACGAACTTCTCTCTAATCTCCAAATAAGGATTCATCCATGATTCTAGGTTTGGAATATCATATCGCATAGAAACCTCGTAACGATTTGATGGAATAAAAATCAAGTAATCATCGTTTGATTCATCTTTTGCCCTGAGCAAAGAAATCTTAGACATTAGGTTTAGATTTTTTCTCGGAGCATAACCCAATGAAAAATCTGCTCCAAGGAAAGATGCATCCGATTGCGTATATCGAAAGTATGGGAATACACCTCGTGTACTTATCGTGACTCCTTTTGGTCTTAAGTAGATGTAATTAAAAATATAATTCAAATACCCAGAAATCTCAGCACTAAACTTTCCTTTGTGTATTTGATAGGTGCTTACCCATTTTACTGCCTGTTCAACATTCAGCTTAACTTCACTCGCTACGAGTACTTCATTGGTCAATTTGTCGAGCATCAATCCGTATTCTATAGCTGCTGCGCTCTGGTGAGTACCCAGGCTATAAAGTTCTGATACAGAAGGCGGTCTCCATGAGCTTCCTAAGCTTGTTGTCAACGATGAATTTGCATTAATTTTAAATGTGCCAGCGACTGAAGCGCTTACATTATTAAAATTTAGATTGCTCCTGTATAACTCATTTTTATAGTCAAATCCAACGATATCATAATACTTGAAATCATATCGTGCTCCCATTTCCCAATCCCATAATCCTTTAGAAAATTTTTCAACCCAAAAAAGTCCGACTGAATAACTTACATAATTTGGAATAAACGGAATGTTTTGGGTACCGTCTATTTTATTATTATCCTGTATCATTCCATTAAACCCAATAGACCTGATATGTGATTTTCCTTCCGTCCTTTCCCACTCCGTATCGATGGTGTTTGTATAAAGTTTATAGCCAAGTGCTGGAAAGGCCGCAAGTTCTCCTCTTCGCAAATCAAATTCTTTTCGGTTATTAATTTGAAGACCATATTGAACATGGAAGAGATTTATTCCTTTTCTTAAATGACTCGTTAGTTTAAGTAAATCATGCGTTACTGATTGTCGTGGCTGATCTATTTGATAGCTGAATGGTTTTGTGTTTTGGGGGGGCTCTGATTCAAGCGCATTAACAAGGTCCTCGCTACTTCCAACTACGGAACCTCTTAAAATTCCAATTGTCGTATTGAAATGGCTATAGTAAAATTCAACACCCTTTCCTTCTTTATGATAACCTGTCGATGCAGAATAATTCAACTCCTCGTATCCGGTATTCGAAAGATTATAGTCTCGTGTATGCAAATCTCCCGACCTTTTTGCTGTACCCTGAATTCGCCATCCCCAGCCAGTATGTTTTGATATACCCCCTTCAAGCATACCTGACATCACACCAGCCCTTCCATTACTCGAGCCAATTACCTGCATTTGACCTCCTATCTGTTGATCTGTGGGTAGTTCTGCGGGTAAGACAATTACAACACCTCCCAACGCATCTGTTCCATATTTCAGAGCCCCCGCATCTTTAACGACCACTAAATTGGAAGCAATAAATGGATCAATTTCTGGTGCATGCTCAGCGCCCCATTGTTGCCCTTCTTGTCTCACACCATTGTTTAAAATTAAAATGCGCTGACTATGCACTCCATGTATTACCGGTTTGAAAATAGCCGGGCCAGACTGGATTGTAGTTACTCCAGTGATGCTCTGAAGTGATTCTCCTAATGACTTCCCTCTTACATCCTCCAGTGCTTTTCCTGACAGGGCACCGAAAGTGGAAGTTTTTTCAACGGGATCACGATGATCTGAAATGACTATCTCTGTGAGGATCCTGTCTTCTTCATGCAATATCGTTTCGAGATTTTCGGATTTTATTAGTTGGATACTTACCCGTTGACTTTCGAAGCCTAAGAATTTTATCTCAAAAATATAATTACCTCCACACAAATCTGAAAAAGTGTAAACTCCATTTTGATCGGTGACCTTACCAAGGTTTAGTTCAGTTATAAACACCGTAGCGCCAGGTAGTGGATTCTTTGATTCATCAAGCACTTTGCCGATAACCGTCAATTTGCAATTATCCTGTGCCACCAATGAAGGCACATGTAAAGTCAGGATAAGGAAAAGAAAAATCGAATTTTTCAAAATGCAACAATGTTGCAAACATACATTTTTATACAACAAGAGCCAGTGATTTGTATTCAGATTTATTGCTCTACAATATCTGAAATCTTAAATTTTTGAATGATGTAATAAAGGAAATTGAAAGAAAGCGCATCTTCTTCTTCCGGCTTGATAGCAGGAATTTTTGATCCGTCACTTGTTCCGACTTTTGGCTTATTTGATTTTGATGGTGAGATCAAATGCTCTTTGTTTTGAGTAGTTCTATCTAAATTATTGGTAGGTTCAAAAAGTAATGGTTTTTCTTCTTGTAGATCCTGGTAAAAATTTAAATCAGGTATCTCATTGGTTGGAACTCCCTCTTGTGCACTGGCGGTGTAAACAACAAGGGATAAGGATATCATTGCAAATCCAATAAAAAGAGAAAATTTGATTTTCATTTTTTAAATCCGGACTTATTTGTTTTCTACCCCTTAACTTACCTTCTGAGATAGCTATGCAAATTAATAATTTTTCTGTAATGATAACATGGAATGACTTTATTAAAATCGACATTAGAGTCGGTACTATCGTTCGTTCGGCAACGTTTGCGGAGGCCAAAAAACCGGCTTTTAAGCTTTGGATTGACTTTGGGCCAGAATTGGGGATTAAAACGTCAAGTGCACAGATTACTGAATTATATACCCCTGAAAATCTAATAGGAAGACAGGTGATTTGTGTCGTCAATTTTAGCCCTAAACAAATCGGCAATTTCTCTTCTGAAGTTCTCGTCACGGGCATTCAGGATGATAAAAAGAGGATAGTCCTTTCATGCGTAGATTCCCCGGTTCCAAATGGCTCTAAACTCTGCTAAAAATGTTTCGGTTTTCACAACTTCCATCAGTATGCGAAGGGGATATCCTCCAGTTACCTCAAGACAGACACATTGAAGATCTGATCATTGATAGTCGCAAAGCGATGTTATCAGACTATGCTGTTTTCTTTGCTATACAAGGCGACCGTCATGATGGCCATAACTATATTGGAGAACTCTATGCCAATGGTATACGTCAATTTGTTATTGAGAAAACTTTTGAATTAACGGATTATCCTGAAGCTAATTTTCTGCTTGTTGCTTCTTCCATTATCTCCCTTCAAAAATTAGCAAGTTCGCGTAGAAAAAAGTTTTCCTTCCCCGTAATCGGTATTACAGGGAGCAATGGTAAAACCATTATCAAGGAATGGATGTATCAATTACTCTCACCCGAGTATCAAATTGTAAAAAATCCGGGAAGCTATAACTCGCAATTAGGGGTTCCTCTTTCTGTTTGGCAAATCCAATCACAGCATCAACTGGGCGTGTTCGAAGCTGGAATTTCCAAACCCGGTGAAATGGTTCGTCTACAGAAAGTAATCCTCCCTACGTTGGGGATCTTCACCAACATTGGCACTGCTCATGATGAGGGATTCTCCTCATTGGAAGAAAAAATCATCGAAAAACTTAAGTTATTTTCGAATGTCGAGACTTTAGTTTATTGCTATGATCATGAATCCATCAGGTCATCGGTCGCAAGAACTTCAATACCATCTTTCAGCTGGGGAAAGAATCCTAATGCTAATTTGCAGATTACTGCTGCCGGAGATGAATTTACTATTCGTTGGGCCGATAAACATCATGCCCTGAAATTTCCTTTTAAAGACCCTGCCTCGCTTGAAAATTGCCTGCATTGTGTAGCCTTAATGTTGCTCTTAGGATATTCAGTACAACAAATTCAAGACAGAATCATTTTGTTGAAGTCAGTGCCGATGCGTCTTGAATTAAAGCAAGGAATTAACAACTGCCAGATAATCGATGATTCTTACAACAATGACCTCGGAGGACTAAGGATTAGCCTTGACTTTTTATCTGGTATTCAAAAGAAGAATAAGACCGTCATACTTTCTGATATATTACAATCAGGGCTTGAAAATCAAGAGTTAATTCAAAAAATTAAAGAATTGATCGTCACCAGTGACGTTTCACGGTTAATTGGAATTGGTCCAGTATTCGTGAATCATTTGGCTGAATTTAATCTCCTTCCCATTCAAACGACCTTTTACGCTGACACTGAACTTGCTGTCAAGGAAATTAATCGCCATGATTTTCAGCAAGAAGTAATCCTGATCAAAGGGGCGCGCATGTTTCATTTCGAAAAAATAGTTGCGCTATTACAGCGCAAAGTTCATGGCACCCGCATGGAAATTGATTTAAATAAAATTGTTCACAATCTCAATTTCTTCAAAGCTCAACTCCTACCGGGAGTCAAATTGATGGTGATGGTAAAAGCGTTTGCCTACGGTAGTGGCAGTGAAGAAATCGCAACACTACTCCAATATCATAGGGTAGATTATCTGGGGGTTGCCTATGCGGATGAAGGTGTGGAGCTTCGGAAAAATCAAATCACCACACCCATCATGGTGATGAATGCCACAGAAGGAAGTTTTCAAACTATACTTGATTACAACCTGGAACCTGTGATTTATAGTCTTGATCTCCTGCGATCTTTAACGGCATTTTTAATAAATAAACCGTGCAAAGCCCATTTGGAAATAGAAACCGGTATGAAACGCCTGGGGCTTGAAGAAGGTGATTTGAGTGAAGCAATGGACATATTAAAAGACAATCCCAATATTAAAATTGCTTCCGTTTTTTCTCATCTGGCGGGTGCCGATGAATCTGAGCACGATCAGTTTAGTCACCTCCAGGTAAAACGCTATGAACAAGCCTTCCAGATTATTTCATCTCAATTAAAGTTCGCACCCATACGGCATATTTTAAATTCATCCGGTATTCTTCGATTTCATCAATATCAAATGGATATGGTTCGATTAGGTATTGGCTTATATGGCATTGATCCAACTTCAATGACTTCTCATCCGCTTCAACCTGCGGCTACCTTTAAAACGGTAATCTCACAAATAAAAAGAGTGAATGCCGGCGATACCATTGGTTATGGCAGAAGAGGAAAAGCAAAGCAACAGATGATTTTGGCTACAATTGCTGTTGGTTATGCTGACGGCTTTAGCAGAAGCTTAAGCCGAGGGAAGGGGACAGTGTTGATTAATGGAAAAAAAGCAGCGGTAGTGGGAAATGTATGCATGGATATGACTATGGTCGACATATCGGATATTGACGCGCAAGAGGGAGATGATGTGATTCTTTTTGGAGAAGGTCTGCCTATTCAGGAGATGGCGATGCGAGCCAACACCATACCTTATGAAATACTTACCAGCACCAGCGAACGAGTGAAGAGAATCTTTTTTGCAGAGAGCATATAATCAATCCAACGAATTGATGGTTATCCAATATCGATAAGCGACCAACGCCTTTTCTATTTTAGAAAGTCGGGTAATATCCCTTTGACTAAAGCGAGGTATAATCACTTTATTTAATCGCGCCAGCATTTTGAAAAATGTCTTCTTATTCATTCAGAACTTTATCCACATCCCAGGTTTTTCTTTAAATCCCTTTCCGGTAATCCTCCATATTCATGTTTACCTTCATTTCGAATTATTGGTTCGCTAGAAGTTCTTGAAAACTCTTTGTGGTCTTTATTTTGCTTTTTGATTTTCTTTTTCACGATCTAAGATAATCATTGCGTAACAGTTAGCCTACTCCTATATTGCGTTGTTTAAAATCAATCTAAATAAGAGTGCCAAAGTCCAAGAGTGTTGCCGATATGGCCCCGGGTGAAACGGCCGTGATTTCAGGATTCTCAGATGACGAAATATCTGTGAAACTTTTAGAAATGGGATTATTACCTGGCACTGTGGTACGCTTCAACTTCACTGCTCCTTTGGGAGATCCAGTTTGTATCAGCGTTTCCGGATTGGACCTCTCATTACGCATCAGTGAAGCCAATACGATCACAATTCTTAATTAATGAGTGCACAAAGGCTTATTAGAATAGCATTGGCTGGAAAACCTAACTCAGGTAAATCTTCATTATTTAATCAGCTTACCGGACTTAATCAAAAAATTGGAAACTTTCCCGGGGTCACTGTTGATAAACGTACTGGACTATGCTACTTAGATGATAAAACACAGGCAGAAATTATTGACTTACCTGGCATCTATAGTCTTTATCCGCGAACATTAGATGAAAAAATTGTCGCAGAAATACTAGCCGATAAAAAAAACAGGCATTATCCGGATGTTGTTGTGCTGGTTGCCGATGCCACCAATCTGAATAACTGCCTCCTCCTTCTAACACAACTTATTGATCTGAAACTGCCTACCATCCTAGCGTTGAATATGATGGATCTTGCGGCTCAGTCAGGTCAAAGCATTGATATCCTGGAATTGTCTGCCTCGCTGGATGTACCAGTCGTGATGATCAATGCTCGCAGCGGGCAGGGAATCACTGAATTAAAAGCCGCTTTAAAAGAAACATTCTCACCTTCCAATAAAATTATTTTTCAGCTTGACAACGAAATCAGGAAAGTCGTTACTAAAATAAAAGAGCGGTTTCATTTAGCAACAGATTACGAGGCATACCAGTTTTTGCAGCAGACCGAAAATCTTGTCTTCCTCTCGGAGGCAGAGCGAAATTATATCCGCGAAGAAGCGAAGGCAAATCACTTTTTTCAACATAAATATCAAGGTGCCGAAACCGTGATGCGTTACGGATTTATTCGGGATTTATTGAACAAAGTGATACTCAAAACTTCGGATCCTGAATGGAAAAAGTTTTCATATCGCATCGATAAAATATTGACCCATAAGGTGTGGGGTTATCTCATTTTTTTTTCTGTGCTCTTCCTGATCTTTCAATCCATTTTTGCACTGGCGCAAATACCGATGGATTTAATTGATCAATCGTTCACACAATTAAGTAACATGGTTGATGAGCACTTGCCCAGCGGCCCCTTCTTTGATTTAATTTCTCAGGGGGTAATCCCTGGTGTTGGTGGTATCATCATCTTCATACCTCAAATCGCCATTTTATTTGCCTGC
>JAHEMS010000218.1 GCA_024643595.1 Bacteroidota bacterium | reverse complement strand
TGGCTATTAAAATGAAAATAGCGACAGCAATACCTATTGCCAAAAATATCGCCCGATGAAAACGTTGTACTTCCATAAGTGTCCCTGATAAGACCATGCTGTGATATAAATGGTTGTATCCCCACCAGCTTTTTTTCATCAATCGCTAAAAAAGTTTGCATCCCGCTGGCATTTAAAGAAGTTCTGAGTCAATGCAACCATGATACAGTAAGTATCGTCTTTACCAAAGTCATTGGAATTCCCCCCACTTGAAAAATGCTGACTATGTTTACTAACTACCTCAAAATTGCGTTCAGAAATATTCTCCGAAACAAAACCTTCAGCCTGATTAATATACTCGGCCTTTCCATTGGGCTGGTTTCCTTCCTGAGTATTAGTCTTTATATCATTGATGAATTTTCATATGACCGCTTTCATAAAAAGGGCGACCGTATCTACCGGGCTATTACCAATGCTGAGTCTGATGGACAAAGTAATAATTGGGGGGCAGTGCCCAATAAGTTTGGGCCGACAGTAGCCCGTGAAATTCCGGAAGTAGAAAAAGCGGCTCGCTTATTCCATCACAACTTTGGTGATATTGGATTTGTATCAACAGAAACCGATAAGTTTTCGGAAACTAAACTTTTCTATGCCGACCCGGAAATTTTTGACGTGTTTACGATTCCGCTCGTAAAAGGAACAGCTGATAAAGTGCTGGATAGGCCAGGCACGATGTTGCTTAGTGAAACTTCTGCCAAACGTTATTTTGGCGAAACAGACCCCATTGGTAAAACGTTGCTGGTCGACAATTCGCGCAGCTATGAAGTGACAGGCGTTTATAAAGATTTTCCGCCCAACTCCTTTCTTCAATGCCAAATAATAGCGGCATTTTCCACGATTGGGTTTGGTAAGGAGGAAAATCAAAATTGGGGTAACGCCAGTTTCAGCACCTATTTATTACTGAATAAAGGAGTGACGATGGAGTCAGTCAGTGAGAAAATTGCCGATATGCTGAATCGAAATATTCCTAAAGACGATCGCTGGTTTAACATCACGTTGCAACCGCTTTTTGACATTCGTCTGCACTCCAATAATTTAACAGCGAGTATTGACCGGAATGAATATGGAGACTATCAGCAGGTAAAAATACTAATGGCATTGTCATTGGTGATTCTGCTCATCGCTGCTGTAAACTACATGAACCTGACAACCGCCCAGGCACAACGAAGAAACAAAGAGGTGGGAATTTCAAAAACATTGGGGGCCACCTTCACTGAATTAAATGCCAGGTTCTACTTCGAAGCTTCTTTGTTCGTTCTTATTGCTATGTTGGTGAGTGTAGTTGTAATTGTTGTAGGGCTCCCCATTTTCAATGCGATCAGCGGAAAAATAATTTCATCTGCCTTTATCTATCAAGGTTGGTTCTGGATTTCGTTTGTGGTGCTGTGGGCGCTGCTTACTTTCATCTCAGGATTCTATCCTGCTTTTTATCTTTCTTCTTTTTCTCCCAAGTCAGCCTTGCTCCACACCACGCACGCTGGTGGGCAAGTGTCTATTCGCAAAGGACTCGTTGTCTTTCAGTTTTCCATCTCGGTGGTATTAATTATTTGCGCGCTGATGTTTTACAAGCAAATGAATTTCATTCGTGACAAAAAACTAGGTTATCAGCCGGATCAGGTAATAGCGATTATGATTTCAGGGGCGAAAGATGGAAATCAGGTACTTTCTCTAAAAACGGAATTGGAATCGTTGGCCGAGGTGAAACAGGTAGCACAAAGCCAATCCTATCCGGGCGTAGGCACAAGTAGCTACACCATTACCCGTGAAGGCTCGGATCAGGGGGCTTTTATAATGACAACACGCGCTACCCATGAAATCGTAGATGTATTGGGGTTGCAATTGCTGGCCGGGAGGACATTGCCGGAAAATAAAGATGAAAAAGACACCACCATCCAGGTAATCATCAACCAGTCAACCGCCGATTACTTGCAACTATCGGTGGAGGATGCGATTGGAAAAATGGTGAAGATTTTCAATTCCCAGCCTGCGGAAGTTGTGGGTGTAGTTGAAGATTTCCATTATGCCTCATTACATCAGCCCATCGGTCCACATTGCTTTAATAACAACAACGATAACCGATATGTCTACCTGCTGGTAAAAGTGGCTGCGAAAAATTTGACAACCACATTGAAAAATCTGGAGACAACGGTTAAGAAAATTATCCCAGCCTCTTTTGAATATTCCTTTCTCGATCAACAAATGGCAAAGCTCTATCTATCGGAAGAGCGCCTTTCCAACGTAGTCCTTCTTTTTGCTGGCCTGGCCATTTTCATTGCCTGTTTAGGTTTATATGCCCTTGCTGCTTATACAGCAGAGTATCGCACCAAGGAAATTGGAATCAGAAAGGTGCTTGGCGCGTCAGTACCTCAATTGGTTACCATGTTATCCAAAGAATTTATTTTTCTGGTCCTGATTGCGTTTGTGATTGGAATTCCCAGCGGCTACTACCTGATGAACAACTGGCTGGAAGGATTTGCCTATCGCACTCATTTCGATGTAGTGGTATTTGCACTGGCGGGTATTCTTTCGCTGGCGATTGCCTGGATAACAGTAAGTTTCGAATCATTTAAAGCTGCTGCTAAAAATCCAGTGGAGAGTTTAAAGCAGACTTAATTTCCTGACTTGGGTGGATGAGGTATCAATTTTTTTACCGGTTGTTCCTCCGACCATATCTATTATCATATCGTCCAGTAACTACCAATCCCAAACTTCCATGTACCTTTACGTACTCCAACTGACGTTACTCCATGAACTTTAAACAATGGCTCATTATCAAAGACGATAGCAAGCGTACTTTCGATGTGGTGGGGCAGGTAATGGATGATAATGCATTTTCCAACAAAGTAATTGCCATGCAGCGCGAGGGTATGAGCGTAACGAGTGTGCTCCTTCCTGTTGGCAGCCGAAACCCAAGCAAGGAATCCATTAAATTTACTGGCTTCACCAAAGAAGAAGGTTTGTATGAACGCCTATGTAAGCATCATCGTGATATCATGATGAAGCACGATGGTCATTGGGAATAATTCGGATATACAATTCATGATCCAGTCATAAAAAAAAGCTCCGCAGAAATTATTTTCCTGCGGAGCTTTTTTAAGAGTTAATTCAATAGGATAGATTAATCATCATCGTGATCATCTAGTCGGTGATCATGGTTCTTGTCATGACCCCACTTCATCATGGCGTAGAAATTGTATTTTATTTTATAGGCAATTACTGCGTTTCCTGGATCTTGAATATGGATGATGCCATCTTCACCGATTTTGGCCTTAGACCAATCTACCCCGGCAAAAAGCTTGTCAACTGAAAAGGCCACCAGGACTTTGTCTAATGATGGACTGATTTCAATGCCATTCTTGTTCTTGAGATGAATTTCGAACTTGCGTTTGGTGGCATACTCGACTTTCAAGGTATCCTCTCCGATTACGACAGAGGCCTCAACGAAAAGGCTGTTTCCGTCCTCAAGGATCGGGCTAAGTTCAATTTCCATTTTATGATACGTGCCTGGTTCAGCGGGTAGATCAGCAGTAATATCCGGAGTGCTGGTACCTTCAATAAGATCCACCACGTATTCACCTTCCACTTTCCACTTATTATTTCCGTCCTGGTCGTCATCTTCGTTATCGGAATCTTCATCACCTTCATGATTTTCTTCATCATCATTGTCGTTCATGCACTTTCCATCGCCATGTTCTCCTTTACTTTTTAATGTTATCTCGGTAACACCCAAAAGGAAACTATCAAATATGACCGTATCGGCCTGGGTGGATATCCGGCCACCGGAAAAAGAGCCAGAGGCGCTGCTGGTTTGCGCCACCATTTCTACTTTAAGTTTGTTGAGGCTGGGGTCATTAGAGTCGCATCCTGCAATAGAAAGAAACAAAATGGACAGAGAAGCAAATAAAAAGCGCGTTTTCATAGTAGTTGTATTATTAAGCCTTCAAAATTAGGTAAGAATCCTCATCACCTCTGGACGATTTACCACCAATCGACAAAGAATTCGTTAAGTATACTTTATACCAACTATTACCATCATGTAACCAGAATCCACTTCTAAAATGTTGATTTCTGCTTTGAATTGACCATTTTTGGTATGAATAAGCAGACAAAAAGTACATGTGTTACGATAAGAGCTACCTCACCAAGCGCCTGGAGAAATATGCGAAACGCTATGGCGATGGACCTGAAGAGCTGAAGTTTATTCAGGGACAACTGGAGAAGTTTAATATCAGCCCGGCGTATCATGTTTCGGGTTTTGATCATCCATCCGTTCCGGTGATCATAGACTCCTCAAAAACCATTCATTTGTTTTCGTGGGGCCTTATTCCTTTTTGGGTGAAGTCGCCCAAAGAGGCGGTGGAAATCTCCAACCGCACCATCAATGCGCGATCGGAAACCATGTTTAAGAAATCGGCATTTCGCGAGCCTGCGCGCAATCGCAGGTGTTTGGTCCTGGTCGATGGATTTTTTGAACATCATCACAAAGACAAAAAGACTTTTCCATATCACGTGCGATTGAAAGATGGATCTCCTATGACGTTTGCTGGCTTATGGGACGAATGGAAAGATGAAGCTTCAGGCCTTGTGCGAAGGACATACACGGTGGTAACGACCCGGGCTAACCCTATGATGGCGCGCATTCATAATAATCCGAAACTGGAAGAAGGTCCGCGCATGCCTTTGATATTGCCAAAAGAATTAGAGCAAGACTGGCTTAAGCCCATTCATGAAAAGGCAGATCAGGATCTGATTGAATCGCTTGTGCAGCCCTATGATGAAGAAGAGCTTGAATCTTTCACAGTAAGACGCCTGCGAGGAAAGGAAGCCATTGGTAATAAACCGGAAGCACTGCAACCTATTCGATATAACGACTTGGAAGAAACGCAGGGATCATTGTTTTAATACTGGTGATCCTATAAAACTGACAAAGAGAAAGTTGCGAATAAGGTAAGAAGGGCGCGTCTCTTGTTTTACTTATCCGGCATCACAATCCATAGGATAATATATAGTAGCGCTCCCGTACCAAACATAAGAAACGCTGCTAAAAAGATGACACGCATGATGGTAGGATCAACATCAAAATAATTGGCCAGGCCGCTGCATACACCAAATAATTTCTTTTCCCCTTTTACTAATCGCTTTTTCATGTAGATGAGTCTTTGGTCAGTTAAAATTAAGAAACGGATTTATTCATTTTATGATATAAGTCCGATTTTTACAAATCATTGTGCTGATGACACTACTCCATTAATTTACCCACCAACACATTGGCTTTACTGTTGAATGGATTCCCGGATGATCTTCTAAAGGATACCACTTGCCCTACATGCCAGAGCGCATCAGAGATAGGCCCATTGATTTCATTCCAGAAGGGAAACTCACGAGTTCCTGTTTCTCTTTTAAAAATCATTTTATAATCCGCCAGGTCTTCGTCTTTGCTTTGCATCAGTTTTGTACTGGTCGCTTTTATATTTTCCAGTGTCTTTTGCCGCAATTCATTAAATGACATATCGGCTGTTTTTTCAGTTGTGTTGGGTATCTGATTCACACTATTCAAAATATTCCGTGTCAGTTCATAAATGTGGATTAGCGCTTCCATGGTGGTACGTGCATCGCCATTAGGTTGGTAGGAAAGATCTTCCGGCCGAAGGCCCTCCGTTGCCCAATAGTAGCGAAATCCCAGACCGTCAATCATCCGGGCGGTTACGGTGGCAGCGGTATAACTTGTCGGATAATCTGGAATCTGGCGATAGGGCAATTCAGGTTGTTGGGCTAGCGATTGCGTGGCAATTATCATAAGTATTAAAGTAAGTTTCATCGGGATAGTGGGCTAATGTTAAATATTGGGATTCAAGATACCCCTAAAATTGCTTTTCTACTTTCGCTTTAGATATGTAATTTTGTGGCCATTTAAATACGTTCTTTACTCATGCTGAACAGACGCACCCTCCGGATCAAAATCATGCAAACATTATTTGCCTTTGATCAATGTAAGGAAGCCAACCATACCCTTGCGCTGGATTTTATCGATGAGCGATTGTCGCCCGATTTAAACTCCATGGAGTTACAGGACAAAGAGCTTCTGAAAAAGCAAAAGAAAGCCGCTACTCAATATTTTGATAAAATCTACAAGGGACAAACACCTTCCGATGAAATTGATGAAAAAGTCATTAAGGTGGCGGAAGAAGCATTGCGCATGTTTCAGCAGCAG
>JAHEMS010000217.1 GCA_024643595.1 Bacteroidota bacterium | reverse complement strand
GAGTAAAGGCAATCAGGTTCTGGAAGAAATCACCTCTAAAGAATATGAGCACGGATGGACAGTAAATCTGGAAGCGGATGAGGCTCCCAAAGGATTAAATGAAGATACGGTTCGTTTCATTTCAGCCAAGAAAGGTGAGCCGGAATGGCTTTTGGAATGGCGTTTGAAAGCATTTCGTCTGTGGGAAAAAATGGTCGAACCCAAATGGCCTAATGTGACCTACCCTGCCATCAATTACCAGGATATCATATATTACTCTGCGCCAAAGCAAAAGGTAAGGCCTAATAGCCTTGATGAAGTTGACCCTGAATTGGTTAAGACATTTGAGAAGTTAGGCATTTCAATTACAGAGCAGAAAAGATTGACTGGAGTAGCCGTGGATGCAGTGATTGACAGCGTATCCGTGGCAACGACATTTAAAGATAAATTAAGTGAACTTGGAATCATCTTCTGTTCCTTCAGTGATGCTGTTAAAGAACATCCGGAACTAGTTAAAAAATACCTTGGCTCCGTAGTTTCGATGAACGACAACTATTTTGCCGCGCTCAACTCTGCGGTATTTTCTGATGGCTCTTTCTGCTATATCCCAAAAGGTGTACGCTGCCCGATGGAATTATCCACTTACTTCCGCATCAACGCTGCCAATACAGGTCAATTTGAAAGAACATTGATCATAGCAGATGAAGGTGCTTATGTGAGCTATCTGGAGGGTTGCACCGCACCAATGCGTGATGAGAACCAATTGCATGCAGCCGTGGTAGAGCTTTATACCATGAAAAATGCAGAAATAAAATACTCCACCGTACAAAACTGGTATCCGGGGGACAAAAACGGAAAAGGGGGTATTTACAATTTCGTAACAAAACGTGGATTATGTTTCGGAGATCATTCCAAAATCTCATGGACGCAAGTTGAAACCGGATCCGCCATTACGTGGAAATATCCATCCTGTGTTTTAAAAGGTGATTATTCTGTTGGAGAATTTTATTCAGTGGCGGTGACCAACAACTATCAACAGGCCGATACGGGCACCAAAATGATTCATATCGGGAAGAATACCCGTTCGCGAATTGTTAGCAAAGGAATCTCAGCGGGTAAATCACAAAATAGTTATCGTGGCCAGGTTCAGGTCATGAAACGCGCTGCGAATGCCAGAAACCACTCGCAGTGTGATTCTTTGTTGATGGGTGATCAGTGTGGTGCTCACACATTTCCCTATATCGATGTCGAAAATAATAGTGCAAGAATAGAGCATGAGGCCACCACTTCCAAAATAGGAGAAGATCAGATTTTCTACTGCCTTCAGCGTGGTATAGATGAGGAGGCAGCGGTAGCGTTGATTGTTAATGGCTATGCTAAAGAAGTATTAAATCAACTCCCTATGGAGTTTGCTGTAGAAGCACAGAAACTTCTTGCCTTAACGCTCGAAGGAAGTGTGGGTTGATTTTGAATTATAAAAGTTGAAAAAAGAAAAATGTTAACGATAAAGAATTTACAAGCCAAAGTTGGCGATAAGCAAATCCTGAACGGAATTGATTTAAAAGTAAATGCCGGTGAAGTTCATGCCATCATGGGTCCCAACGGCTCAGGCAAAAGCACACTGGCTTCAGTATTATCCGGTCGGGAAGATTATGAAGTTACGGGAGGTGAAGTAGAATTTCTTGGGAAAAACCTACTGGAACTTGCCCCGGAAGATCGTGCCCGTGAAGGGATCTTCATGGCTTTTCAATACCCGGTTGAAATTCCTGGTGTCAGTACAATTAACTTCATGAAGACTGCCCTCAACCAAATACGGGAATATCGTGGTCTGCAGGCTTTGGATGCGGTTTCCTTCCTTCAATTAATGAAGGAGAGAATGAAGTTGGTAGAAATAGACCAGTCATTGTTGAATCGTTCTCTCAACGAAGGCTTTTCCGGTGGAGAGAAAAAGCGAAATGAGATCTTTCAGATGGCAATGCTCGAGCCTAAATTGGCAATCCTCGATGAAACAGATTCTGGTCTCGACATCGATGCGCTTAGGATTGTTGCCAACGGAGTGAATAAACTCAAAAATAAAAACAACGCTACGATTGTTGTTACACACTATCAGCGCTTACTTGATCATATTGTTCCAGATTATGTGCATGTGTTGTATAAAGGGAAAATTGTAAAATCAGGTGGGAAAGAACTAGCCCTGGAACTAGAATCCAAAGGCTATGATTGGATTAAAAATGAAGTGGCCGTTGCCTGATATGACGACTATTACAAAAAATATCAAAAGCGAAATAATAGAAAGTTATCAGCAGCATTCATTTGATGTCGCTGAAGAATCTCGCTCGAAGGCAATTACTTTTTTCGAGAAAACGGGCATGCCCGGCAATAAGCACGAAGAATATCGCTTCACTCCGATTAACAAGAAGCTTGAGCAAAATTTCAATTGGAATAAATTAAATACACCCTCTACCCTTTCTTCCGCTGATCCGTACATGATCCATGAATTGGATGCCAATGTGGTGGTCCTGGTTAACGGTGCCTATTCAAAATTGCATTCTAAAATAATTAGTCTGGAAAGTGAATTGAGCGTGTGCTCTTTGAAAGATGCATTTCAATCCAAAAAATCGGTCGTTGAAACTTATTTCAATAAAATTTCCAATTCTGAAAGTGATGCCTTCGCCGCACTGAATACAGCCCTCTGGCAGGATGGAGTTTTCATTCACGTCCCTGAAAACACCAATGTTGAAAAACCGGTTTTAATCCTTCACATCAATGATGCCAATAGTGAACAGGTGATCAGCCATACACGCCTTCTGGGTGTGTTGGAGAAAGGTAGTCAGCTAAGTGTCGTCGAAAAATCAGACTCCAGTGGAACTCAGCCTGTTTTCCATAATTTTTCAGAAGAGTGGGTAATTACCGAAAAGGCGCACCTGGAATACTGCAAGATTCAAAATGATTCAGGTAATAATTACCAAATTACCAACACCGTAATTCAGCAGCATGACCATAGCATGTTAAACACGTTCATACTAACTCTCGATGGCCAGCTCATTCGCAATAATCTCAACATCATCATTGATGGTGAAAACTGCGAATCACACTTTTATGGATTATACCTGTTGAATGGAACTAGCCTGGTGGATAATCACACCGTGGTAGATCATAGAAAACCCAATTCATTCAGCAACGAAATGTATAAGGGCATAATGGATGGGAACTCAAAAGGTGTTTTCAATGGAAAAATATTTGTGCGTCCACATGCCCAGAAAACCAACGCGTTTCAATCGAATAGAAATATTCTGGTTTCAGATACCTCAAGCATAAACACAAAACCTCAGCTCGAAATCTGGGCCGATGATGTAAAATGTTCTCATGGGTGTACCTCGGGTCAATTGGATGAAGAAGCCATGTTCTACCTTCGTTCCCGTGGCATAGGGGAAGCTACTGCCAAGGCGATGCTATTGTATGCCTTTGCCAGCGAAGTGCTCGCTCCTATTCAAAATGAAAAATTGAAGACCTACCTGGATCAGTTAATTGCAGAACGTCTTGATAAGAACTTCTAACAGATGAATACGGTAGCCAACACCCAATTAGATATTGAAAAGATACGGAAGCAATTTCCGATCTTAAATCAATTGGTGAATGGTAAACCCCTCGTTTATCTCGATAATGCAGCTACCAATCAGAAACCAAAAAGGGTGACTATGGACGTGCATTCTTACAAGCTGATGATGAGGTGATCATCTCCGGCTTAGAGCATCATTCCAACATCGTGCCCTGGCAGATGATTTGCGAAGAGAAAGGGGCGATTCTTAAAATAATTCCAATCACCGAAACGGGTGAAATGGATTTAGATGCCTACCGGAATCTGCTCACTTCAAAAACAAAATTGGTTGCTGTCAACCACGCTTCGAATAGTCTGGGCACGATAAACCCTGTTAAAGAAATCATAGACGCCGCTCACCAATCTGGAGCCGTGGTGTTAATTGACGGAGCTCAGGCCGCAGCGCATCTTGATATCGATGTCCAGCAATTGGATTGTGATTTTTATGCCATCAGTTCACATAAAATGTACGGCCCTACTGGCTGTGGGATATTATACGGAAAAATGGAACTTCTCGAAAAAATGCCACCCTACATGGGTGGTGGAGAGATGATCAAAGATGTTTCATTTTCAAAGACTACCTACAACGATCTCCCTTACAAATTTGAAGCGGGTACCCCTAACATCGCCGATGTAATTGCGTGGAACGAAGCCATTCAATTCATCGATGAATATGGAAAGGAAAATATTGCTGCTCATGAAAATGAGTTACTTAACTATACCATTAACAGATTATCGGCAATTCCTGATGTCAAACTTATTGGAACTGCCAAAGAAAAAGTAAGCGTTCAATCTTTCGTGGTTGAAGGTATTCATCATTTTGATATAGGTCAGATGCTGGATGCACGTGGCATTGCTGTTCGTACAGGCCATCATTGCACGCAGCCCTTGATGGATCGATTTGGTATTGAGGGAACGGTACGTGCTTCTTTTTCTGTTTACAATACAAAAGAAGAAGTAGATCAATTAGCGGAAGGGTTGGATCGGATTATAAAATTTCTCAAATAATGACGATCAGTCAAATTCAGGATGAGATAATCAACGAATTCTCCTTATTGGACGGAGACATGGAGATGACGATATTCTACATCATGGAATTAGGTCAAAAGCTTCCTGCCCTAAAAGAAGAACTCAAAACTGACAACAACATTGTGAAAGGTTGCCAATCCAAAGTATGGATGACAGCACGTTTGCAAGACGATCTGGTTTTTTTTGAGGCTGACAGTAATACGGCTATCACTAAAGGATTGGTTAGTTTATTAGTGAGGATATTTAATGGACAACATCCGGAAGATATATTAAGCGCTTCACTTTACTTTACACAAAAGATTGGCATGGATCGATTCATTGGCACTCAGCGTTCCAACGGATTTGCCTCCATGGTCAAGCAAATGAAACTGTATGCGCTTGCATTTAAAACACAAAAAGAAGTTGCCAAGTGAGTGGTGAATCACAAACATCGGAATTTGACGCACAAATCCCTCAGGGTGATTTGCGTGTTCAGGTAATTGAAGCCTTGAAGACCGTCTATGATCCTGAAATTCCAGTGGACATTTATGAACTTGGGTTGATTTACGAGATCAATATATTTCCTGTAAACAATGTTTTCATTTTGATGACATTGACCTCGCCCTCTTGTCCGTCAGCCGAAGTAATACCCACTGAAGTGGAGCAAGCGGTAAAAGATATACCAGGAGTAAGCAGCGTGAAGGTTGAATTAACATTTGATCCTCCTTACTCACAGGATATGATGAGTGAAGTAGCTAAGTTGGAACTTGGTTTTATGTAAAAAAATACAAAAGGCAGATTGAACTATGAACCTACTTGTCCTGTTAAAAAGAATAAATTTTAAACGCCTATATCCCAAATAAATTAATTAATATGTATCCAGAACCATTAGTAGCCCCCATGCGCCAGGACCTCACCGTAGCTGGCTTTAAAGAATTGAAATCCGCAGAAGAAGTGGACAAAGAATTAAAGGATCATCAAGGAACAACCTTGTTGGTGATTAACTCGGTGTGCGGTTGCGCAGCAGGGGCAGCACGTCCCGGCATTAAATGGGCATTGCAGCATAGCGGCAAAAAGCCCGCTCATCTAGCCACCGTATTTGCCGGTGTAGATAAAGAGGCCGTTGCCAAAGCCAGAGAATACACCCTGCCCTATCCTCCATCATCTCCTTCCATTGCATTATTTAAAGATGGCGAATTGGTTCACTTTGTTGAACGCCATCACATCGAAGGACGCAATGCTCAAATGATTGGCGAACATCTGGTAGAAGTGTTTGACGAATTCTGTTAATTGATCGCAATCTATTATTCACTAAGGGCCTTTCATGGCCCTTTTTTTATATCAGTATACGCTCATGTGCCAGTAGGCTTTTTCTCTTCGACATTCGTAAACATCTTTCGCTCTGATTGTGCTATATCATTGAATTCGAATTTTTTCCAGTAAACTTTACAAATGCTTCGGCAGCATGCACACCTGCTTCCACGCCACGAAATTTTTCCATAATCTCATGCCCGCAGGCATAGATGCCCGGCGGATCCTGACTTACATGACAATACAATGCATTACGTTTCGCTGCCTGCGTTTCCGTGATGTCCACATAATCGGTTGGATGAAAAGTCATAGTTTGCTCACCGGCACATACCTCATAAAAAAAGAGTTGAAATTTTTTTTCTACTCGCAGCCTAGCCTGAAT
>JAHEMS010000216.1 GCA_024643595.1 Bacteroidota bacterium | reverse complement strand
ATTGGGTGGCACCTATCCGGGCAACCCAGTTGCATGTGCGGCATCGCTGGCAACGATTCAATATATGAAAGACATTGATCTCAATAGTAAGGCCGAAAAAATCGGAAAGACTGTGATGGATTTTTTCAAGCAGCTTCAACTGGAGTGTATTGCTATTGGTGATGTTCGCGGATTGGGTGCCATGATCGCGTTTGAACTAGTAAAAGGAAAAAATCCTAAACGACCTGATACCGACTTAAGTAAAGCATTAATCAATGCCTGTGCTTCTAAAGGATTAATGATCATCAGTGCTGGAACATCTGGTAATGTAATACGGGTGTTGAGTCCCCTAATTATTTCCAGGCCATTGCTGATGAAAGGCCTGGGCATCATCCGTAATGAATTATTACGTCTCACTGAAAAATAAATGATCCCTATGATTACAAAACTCATTTCTACTTTGGTATTGTTGATGGTGTTCTGCCTTTCAATAGCGGCCCAAACAACAAAACCCCGAGCCCGCGACCTTGGAATTCCATTCGATGGAACACCTGGAAAGTATAACGCCATTACCGATGTGGCGGGTGTTGAAGTGGGATATAAAACATTGATTGAAGGTCATGGTAAATTGGTAGTAGGAAAAGGTCCTGTTCGTACCGGAGTCACTGCGATTTTTCCGAAAGGTAAAGGAGCACTGGATCGGGTCTTTGCCGCCTGGTTTACACTTAATGGAAATGGTGAGATGACGGGTACTACCTGGGTAGATGAATCGGGCGCTTTAGGTTCACCAATACTCATTACCAATACACATAGCGTTGGTGTAGTACGTGATGCGGTGATTGAATGGTATACAAAAAGAATCAAAAGCGATGATTATTCGGGCGATATCAGTTTGCCTGTGGTAGCCGAAACCTGGGATGGTTTTCTCAATGATATCAACGGATTTCATGTGAAGAAGGAACATGTGTTCGAAGCGATGGAAAACGCAGCAAGTGGTCCAATTCTGGAAGGAAATGTAGGTGGTGGCACGGGTATGGTTGTACACCGTTTTAAAGGTGGCACTGGTACCTCATCGCGAAAGTTGGATACAAAACAAGGCGGTTATACAATCGGTGCTTTGGTTCAAGCCAACTATGGAAGTCGTTTATTGTTATCCGTCGCTGGAGTGCCTGTGGGTAAAGAGATAACCGACCTGCTTCCAACACCAGGTAACGGCGATACTGATCAAGGTTCCATCATTGTTGTAATCGCCACTGATGCGCCCGTATTACCGCATCAACTGGAAAGAATTGTAAAGCGGGTTTCATTGGGTATAGGCGTTATGGGCGGACGGGGTGGCAATTCATCAGGAGATATTTTTATTGCCTTCTCTACCGCCAATCCGGAAATATCGAAAGTTGATGGCCTTGCTCACCTGGAGATGCTGCCTAATGAACGAATTGATCCGCTCTTTGAGGCTGCCACTGCTGCTACGGAAGAAGCGATTGTGAATGCCATGATTGCTGCTGAAACGATGGAAGGTATAAACGGGAATAAAGTGCATGCCATTCCACATGACCGATTAATTCAAGTCATGAAGAAGTATAACCGAATCAAATAATCTGACAATTTTAACTGACGTGTTACTTAATTCTGACTCTCATGGGCCTTTTTTCTGATAAAGTGCATAAGGGCTGATAACTCATTATCTGTCAATTCTTTATATGCAGGCATGCCCATGTTCACTTTAGCACCTTCACGCACGACCAATGCAAAAGCGTCTTTATTAATTGCTATGGATGAAGCCCGGAGGTCAGGAGCCATTCCTTTAGCAATCACGTTTGCTCCATGGCAACCAAAACATTGCCAGTAAAGGTTGCGACCCGTTTCTGCAACGGCATCATCAACCATAATCGTATTGTCAATAATCGGTGATGGAAAATAAGGAGGTGGCTGTGGTGGGACAATGGCTTTGCCCTCCAACGAAAATACCAATAGTCTTCTGGTGTGCCTGTTGTAATCCCAACCTAAACTTTTATTACCTACGCCTGCGAAGGCTCCCCCCCAGCCTACCAGTAAGGCAATATGTTGTTTGCCGTTAATCTTATAAGTGATTGGTGGCGCTGAGATGCCGAGGCCTGCATCATAAGTCCATAGTAGTTTACCATCAGTTGCTCGATAAGCATTAAATTTCCCAAGTGCAGTGCCCTGGAAGACTAATCCACCGGCGGTGGTAAGCGTTCCACCATTCCAAAGTTCCTGGTGTGGTACCATCCAGGCTAGTTTCTGAGTAACTGGATTCCACGCCTGCAAGGAACCATAATATGGGCGTGGTAAACTGTCAGGATCACTTATACCTACGGCAATTCCACCTTTACCCGGGTTCATTTTCCATTCATTTAGATTGATTTTAGAGGCATCGAAGATAACAGCATCATGAATAGTCGGAATATAAGCCAGCCCCGTATGAGGGTTATAAGACATTGCATGCCAGCTGTGTGCACCATGTGGACTGGGAGTTATATATACATGACCAGAATCGTATCGTGCATTGGGATTAATAGTTGGCCTTCCGGTTATGGAATCAACTTCTGAAGCCCATGTGGTTTCAACAAATGGTTTGGCCGAAATCAACTTTCCGTTTTCCCTGTTGATCACATAGAAGAAGCCATTCTTTGGCGCATGCATGAGAACTTTTGTATCAACACCATTTACCTTAATCGAAGCCAGTACAATATCCATATTAGAATTATAATCCCAGGCATCTCCAGGTGTGGTCTGATAATGCCATTTATAGGATCCATCATCAGGATTGAGTGCAACTATGGATGATAAAAACAGGTTATCACCTCCCCTTTCACTTCGTACTTTTGGATTCCATGGACCACCATTGCCTGTTCCGATATATAATGTGTGAAGTTCCTCATCATAGGTGAATCCGTGCCAGGCATTGCCGCCACCGCCATATTTCCACCATTCTCCCGTCCACGTTTCTGAAGCCATTTTCATGGCATCATTTTCAAAGCCATCAGCAGGGTTGCCAGGTACAATATAAAATCGCCAGGCCAGATCGCCTGTTTCAGCATCATAAGCGGTGACATACCCACGATTGGGAGCTGCTTCAGAGCCACCATTACCAATAAGAACCTTTCCGGCAAAGGCTTTTGGTGCACCGGTTATTCCCATTTTCTTTTCAGGATCAATCGTGAGTACCGACCAGATTTGCTTTCCTGTCATTGCATCCAGTGCGATCAACCTACCCTCCCAGGTGGCTGTAAATATTTTTCCATTATAGTAAGATATACCTCGGCTCTGTGTCCACCCTGGCTTGCGGTTATTGCCAATATGCCCGGCAACATCTGGATCAAACTGCCAAATCAATTTTCCGTTTGTTGCATCCACAGCACGAATACGGTTCATCGTTCCTGTAAAATACAAGACACCATCAACGACCAACGGTGTGGATACCAAAGCAACATCATTGGGCAAATCCAGAAACCAGTCTACGGTAAGATCTTTTACATTCGCAGTGTCAATGTCAGTAACAGGACTAAACCTTTGTTCAGAATGAGTTCGGCCATAGGCGAGCCAATCTGAGGTGTTGCTTTCATCCGCGATCCTCTTGTCCTCATCAATGGTACATGACGAGATAATGAAGATGATCATCGGAAGAAGCGTAAAGGAATTGCAGTATCGCATAAGAATATAAAGTTGGATTATTGTAATCGAAGACGACAATGGCTTGTCCAATGATCCATTACTGCCAAGCAGTCTCCTTATCCACCAATCGTAGACATCGATTCATTGGCCGAAGTAACCATTCTTTTATTTTCTGCCTCGAAACCATCTTTGGGTCTTTGCTGAAATGCTTTCATCAATTCGATTTTAATTTCTTCATTGGAGAAATTTCCTCTCAGCAATTTTTTGACATCCAGCACACCTTCATCATACAAGCAAGTCTTCAATGTTCCTTGCGCAGTAACGCGTATGCGGTTGCATGTTCCACAAAACGTGCGACTAAAAGCAGCGATGATGCCGACCGTACCCGCAAAGCCAGGAACCTGATAATGATAGGCCGTTGAGTTCGCAGGATCTTGTACTTTGATGAGTTCTGGATATTTTTCCTTGATGTGTGACAAAATGCGATGGTATGTCCAGTTAAGTTTTTGGTAATGAGTATCTCCACCATTGAATGGCATTTCTTCGATAAACCTTACTGAAATATTCTTGTGACGAGTCAAATCGACCAGCGCGTGAAGGTCTTCAATATTTTTTCCCTCCATCACAACAGTATTGATCTTTACTGGTATGTCATGTTGTTGCAGTAATTCCAACGATTTCCAGGTGGCTTCAAATTCATCCCGGCGGGTGATCGTTTGAAAACGCTCCCGATCCAGCGTGTCCAGGCTTAGATTAACAGAAGTAATGCCTAATGCTTTTAATTCAGGAATGTGCGGTGCAGTTAAAATTCCATTCGTGGTGAGGTGAAGGTCCTGAATTCCTGGAATGGTGATTATCTTACGAATCAGATCCATCAGATCAGTTCGCACAAACGGTTCACCACCGGTAAGGCGAATTTTCGTAATTCCCATTTGTGCCATGAGGGTCACCAACCGTTCAATCTCTTCAAAACTTAATAGTAATTTCTTGGGAAGATATTTAATGCCTTCTTCCGGCATGCAATAAAAACAGCGGAGATTGCACCGATCAGTCACGGCCAACCTCAAATAGTTAATTGGCCTCCCATGGTTATCAAATAGTCCCTCAGTATTCATCTGATTGCGAAGGTCGGTAAAAATTCAATAGATTAATTCAGAAAAAAATTTAATAATTATAAAGAAGGATTGATTTCAATAATTTAACACGATTTACATGAAGTCATTATAGACAGAATAAAAAACAAATAGCAACCGATATAAGATTTTGAAAATTATTTCAAAATAGAATCGATTTTTCTTAATTCTTCGCTAGTAAAAGAATAATTATCCAGGCAACGAATGGAATCCAATACTTGTTCTGGCCTGCTCACCCCAATTAAAACAGAAGTAACCCGCTTGTCTTTCAATATCCACGCAAGCGCCATTTGAGCAAGATTTTGGCCGCGTTCTTCTGCCAGCATATTTAACTGACGTACCTTATTAATTTTCACTTCAGAAACGTGTTCTTCATCAATAGCCCCGTTTCCGCGATGGCTGGCAGCTCTTGATCCTTCAGGAATGCCTTTCAGATATTTATTGGTGAGAAGTCCTTGCGCCAACGGTGAAAACGGAATGCATCCTACTCCATTATTCTCCAATACATCCAGCAATCCATCTTCCACCCAACGTTCGAACATGGAATATTTTGGCTGATGAATCAAGCACGGTGTACCCATTTGTTTTAAAATAGCAATTGCATTTGCCGCTTCTGTCGGCTGATAGCTTGATATGCCAACGTACAAGCATTTGCCTTGGCGCACCATCAAATCCAGTGTTGCCATGGTCTCCTCGAGGGGTGTTTCTGGGTCTGGGCGATGATGATAGAAGATATCAACATATTCAAGTCCCATACGCTTTAAGCTTTGATCAAGACTAGCTACCAGATATTTTTTTGATCCCCAATCACCATACGGTCCGGGCCACATTCCCCAGCCCGCCTTCGTAGATATTATTAATTCATCCCGGTACGGAGCAAAATCATCTTTGAAGATTTTCCCAAAATTTTCTTCTGCCGAGCCTGCTGGTGGTCCGTAATTATTGGCTAAATCAAAATGGGTGATTCCCTGATCAAATGCCAGCCTCAAAATACTGCGGGCATTTTCAAAAACATCGATATGACCAAAGTTATGCCAGAGGCCAAGCGATATGGCCGGCAATTTTAATCCACTATTTCCACATCTCCGGTATTCCATTTTTTCATACCGATCTTCATTTGGTTTGTATTGCATGACATTCTACTGTTAGTATATAAAAATCTATTGTTCTTCTGCGATAGCAAGCGCTTTCACCATTATCTCAAGATCGGTGGTTCCCCTGAAGCCACTAAAGCCAACAGAAAGTATTGTTCCATCTTTCAACACTAATGGCTGGCCACCAATCCAGCCTATCAAGTCTGGATTTTCAATTCCATTGGCATTTTCTGGCACCTCATGATTGAAGACCATTCTTTCATAATCTCCCGTTTTCACACCGGTAAGCCATACCTGGCTGGCTTTTGTCCACGCCACTCTAAAGGATTGTCGTAACCTTGGTTTATTTATTCCGAACATCTTTCCGTATACCTGACCCTGTTCATCGATAATGCAGGCTGCGACATTTCCATTGGAAATATTTTTATCTGCAGGATCCATCATGTATTGCGGCATAAGTGTTTCAATCGCCTCGAACAACCTGTTGATCACCAAT
>JAHEMS010000215.1 GCA_024643595.1 Bacteroidota bacterium | reverse complement strand
TGCTCCTGTACTTTGAACGGACAGATTTCCTTTAATATTGATTACTGGAAAAAAAGTACCCGTTTGACCTGTACAATTCCAGGTAAAATTTCCGAAGTTTTGTGTTACCCCCATTGGGGTTGTGGTAGTATAGCCTGTCACAATACAATTTGAAGTATCATCCCAAGCTGCTAAAGGAATAGCCCCCCCATTAACGGCGTGTATATAGGTGCCGCCTCCATTGACCGTCATTGAAGTAGTTACCGTGATATTACCTCCAACCGCAGTGAGGATACCTCCAGAATTTATTGTGACAAGATTAGCAGCTCGGTTACCATTTAAAGAAATATTATGTCCAGAGTTAATAATTACCTCATCATCCGCATCGGGTATACCGTCCGCATCAGAACCTACAGCCGTCCAACTACCAGCTACATTCCAGCTACCTGTGACAACGTTTGAATTAAACGTACTAACCTGAGAGAAGCCACTAATAGAGAAAAATAAAAATCCAGTTACGTACAGTGCACGTGTTAGCGAATAAAAAGAAAGAATTGCTAAAAATCTGCTCAATTTAAAGAGTTCAAGGTTGAAGTTATTAAAGCTACCAAGTATATCAATTTGACCTTAAAAGTAACCATTTTCAAAATCAATTTTTTGTCATTTAATGAATTTACCTTCGCTATTTAATTTCATTAAAACCATCTTTGTTTGGCCGGTTACACCGCCCAAAGTCATTGTTCCGACAATTACAATTTTACCATCGGGAAGTTCGGATACGGTGCCCGCAAAGTCATTGCCTACTCCACCAAATAATAGTGGCACATCCCAAACTTTTAAAAAAGTGTTGCTAAGTTTTATCAGTGAAATATTCACTTCATCAGTCGAAGGCGATTTACTATTGGTCAATAATAAAAATCCACCTTGGCTCAAAGAAACCATGCTTGACCTAATCAGGGTATTCTCAGGGACATCCACTACATCTTCAAGATTACCAAGCACTATGGGTGATTCTTCAGCCAGAACATTATCCTCCCCGGGAACGAAAAGATTCCTTTGGAGTTTCACGATAAACGCCTGACTCTCCCGAGCGGTATTCGTTCTGACTCCACTTAAAACAAAACCCTCGCCGGACTGAGGCGGGCTTACAGTCATTCCGCTTAGTTTTTCATCTTCTTCCTGGCTGCCAATGATATCCAGTAGGTCAGTGCCATTATTCGTGGGTTCTCCTGTTGCCCCTAAACTGAACGTCCAGTATTTATAATCGCGCTTACTGTTTCTGACTGTATTTGTATATCCAAATCCATAAAATGCAGATGGACTGCTTTCAAACATCTTAACAAGAACATCGTCACTATCATTTTGGTGTGATGTGTTCTTCCAAAGTCCCGTTGCAGGATCAATAGGGTCTAACGAATTGTTTAACCTAATATGCAAGGCATCCGTAATGTCATTGGGATTATTTGTTTCAACAGCCGTGGTTGATCCTGAAACAATATATCCACCTTGAATGATTGAAATGGAATTTACCACTTCATCACCTTCCTGGCCATCCAATTTCTTTAAACCCATTTGAAAGCTATCCACCAGCGATCCGCTTTGCGAAACAATTATTACAAAAACATCCCTGTCATTTGAAATTTTTTGTACTTCTGCAGCAATGATGACATTACCATCCACCGTTAACTCAATATCTTTTGCAAAATCATCACCCGGTGTCCCAAATCGTTCCTGCCATACTACTGTTCCCAGGGCATCTACCTTAACAAGATAAATCTGTTGCCCCATCGCATCACCGACTACCCGTTCATTTCCTACCAAAATAAATGAACCATCACTGTTAGTTACCATATCCACTCCGGTATGATCACCATCCTCTCCATAAAATTTCACGAAATAATTTTCTCCAGCCGATTCAAGACTATTCAATGAGTCGCAGGAAAACAGCATTATAAGGCATACGAGAAGGATTAAATTACGCATCATGATTTTCCTTTATCGCTTTTGTCTTTCCCCTTAAATAAACTTCTTACTCTTGGTTTCGTTTTTTTTCTTGGGTTATAGATTGGATGAATGTATCCAAAAGACAACGACAAATTATCAAGTCTGAAAAAATCACTAACAAACTGATAATTGGTTATTGAAGGATCAAATGCGCCATCTTGCGTATAATAGTTTTTATCGGGCTTGGTGAAGTTGGAGAGACCGAGCATATACCGGAGATCGGCATACACAAAATCTCGTCCTATTTTGTATTTAACTCCACCACCAAAAACCAATGACTTATTCAAAAAATTTCGTTTAAAAGCTACTTTTTCATTGGGTCCGGAAGTCTGCTTAATTCCAACCTCTGAATCTGGTGATGCCGTGGTGTTGTCATTAAACTGTAACGACAGACTAGATGAAGTCAAAACGCCTATCGCAAAACCTGCATAACCGAAAGGCCTGACTTTACCGGAGTCGTCAGAGTACTTAATATATAAAGGGATATCAAAGCCGGTGTGTTTCTCTTCCATCTCCTGTACGTCCAGTTTTGAATAACCGCTCGTGGTCCGCTTAAATGCTTTATAGGAGAAATTTCCTTCAGCGCACAAACTCCAGTTATTGTTTATATTCAAATCAAAACCAACTCCAAATTGAAATCCAACTTTTAAAATTTCCTTCCTATTAAGAGGAGTTCCACTGGTTGTTATTTCCTCTATTGCATGTGGTCTTGATGTGTTAAACCCTAAACGAATGTGAGGAGTGATAACAGGGGTGGTCGTAAATTTCTTGCTCAAATAATATACATCGATTGGATCACGCGCTGGATTGGCCACATATTCCGGATCTGCTTTCAACAACTTCAGGTAACTATCATCGGCAGCGATTGGGTCATCCAGTATTAAATAGGTTTGCGTGAGAATCAAATAGGCCCTAACTTTTTGCTCATTACTAAATCCCCTGTCCAGGCACGACATTAACATGGAAGGTATGCCATAGAATCTACCGGCTTGAAATTCATCATCCGCTTCAGCAAGAACTTGCTCACAGTCTTTGTCCTGCGCAAATACTCGACTGGCTAGAATAAGACAAACTAAAAAAACTAAATAATGTCTATGATTCATTAAAAAGCCTTTAATAAACTCTTACAAGTCGATTCATACTTAATGTTGTTACCCACATATATTTCCCACTCTTCCGGAGTCATGTCCCGCTTAAGTTTCGGGCAAACTTTTACCGCCAACATACTCGGATTGGTAGGCCAATATCGGATCTCACCATCATTACAGGAAGCTATTAAATAATCGGATCCTTTTGTGAATGCAATATCCCAGACATATCCATTATTATTATCCATAAGAATGGGCAAATCATTTTCATGATCAACTACCCACATTTGTAATTTTCTATCGAGGCCTGCACTTGCCAACAATAGTCCATCCGGGCTAAATTCCAGATCGGTAATTCCTGATTTATGACCAGACAACTCTTTAACCTTTTTGGACTCCATATCCATCATTTTAACAACACCCCTGACCACTTTTTTCTGCTCATTAATTACTTCAATACCATAAGCGATAAGCGGTCTGCTCGGATGGAATGTTACTGATAAAATTCTGTTAGGCCCCTCGTTTACAAGTTCTTTATAAGAATAATCGCGAAGATTGACGATAATCAGATTACCATAAGTAGAAACCCCTACCAATTGCCTGCCATCCGGGCTAATGTCAATTGATTTAAGTTCATAAGGCAACGTTAAAATCGTTTTGCCTTTTCCATTGAGGTGATTTGTATAGCGCAGTGTTTTATCCGCAGATGCCGAAATGAATCCAGAATTATCGGGCAGGAATTTAATATCATTGATTAACTGGGTATGACCTGGTACACGAATCGGCTTGGATGGATCTGATAGGTTAAGTATTTCCAGGTAGCTGGAGTCGCTTCCGTTAACCAGGTACTTTTCATCCTTGCTTAATGCCAAAACGCGGTTAGGATAACCTTTATTTTCATAAAGAAGTTTATCCGCTTTTTGATCTAAATAATTTCCTTCAAAAATTCTTCCGTCATTTCCAGTAGTGTAAAATGCCGCAGAGTTAGAAGATACCGCAAGGGCGTACATCTTATTCTTGAAATTACCGGGAACCTTTGAGGAATTATAGTTCGACCCATTTAGTTTGGTAAGTGCATAATAAAGACCACGGAATACGTAGGGATCATATTTGTTGCCTTCGTAGGTAGTATGATAAATATATCCCTGCATTGCTGTTAAGCCAGCTAACTGCGCATCTTCAATACCCTCCGATTTTGCCTCCAATGACTGGGCTATAGAAAGCATTAACAAGCGATTTGCTTTATCAAAATTATTTCTTGCAATTTCAGTTTGCTTTTCCGCATTAATCCTGGCCAACTGTTCTTGGTTTTTCGATGAATTGGCTATTTCTTCTTGTTCAATCGCATATCTAAGATTTCGCTCAGCTCTATCCCTCGCCAATATAATATCACCGTATGCTTTTGAAAGTTGTTTATTCTGGTCATCCAATTGCTCCTTTTGTGCCTCTACTTCCCTGAATGCATCTTCCGCAATTTGACGCTGCTTATTGGCTTCGATGGTAGCCTTTTCCGCGATATCCTTTTGCTCTACCGCTAATTGAAATTGTTGTTCTGCTTTAATTTGTTGGAATAATCCATAAATGAAGAAACCGGTGGCTATTAATAGTAAAAGTGCAAGAATGAGGTTGGTAACCCGTGCGCGCCGCAACATTCTTCGTTGCAGCATTTCCTGATTCTTGAGCTCAGCTTCATAAGTAATTCGGCTGGTATCCAAAAAAACGACTGCCCTTTCAAAGGCGATGTCATAGCGCTGTGCCCAAGTACGGGTAGGCCTTTGTTTCTTTTGCCAGTTAAGTGCCAACTGTAAATCGGGAGGCCTCCATAGGTTCGTCTTACCTATCTGATACATGGCAGCCGCATCCGATAACCGCTTGTACATGATAGCTGACTCATATTCTTCATCTACCCACGTGGAAAGTCTTGTCCAAATGCGCATAAGGCTTTCATGAGACAATTCGATAATAGAGTCTGAATTCAAATCCACACTCGTTCCCGGCATTAAAAATGACCTTCCTGGTTTTCTGAATTTCTCTATCACCTCAATCACCTGATCTTCTGAAGCCTGAGACAACTCAGCGATCTGAGAGATCTTTCCTGGCCTCCTCATTTCAAGATTTTCAGAATTCTTTTCAGTAATTGTTTTAAAAAGTATTTCGGCAATACTTTTTTCTTTCGTTGTTAACTCATCATAGGCTTCGTTGGCATGAAGTGAAAGCGCCTGGGATATTCTGCCTACTGCATTATAATGGCGGATATCAATTGGTTCTGATAACTCATGATTGGCAATCCAATAATCCCACGTCCGCATGAGTGCATGCTGTAAAATCGGAAGTTGATCCTGATTATCTCCAATATCACTCAGTAACCGTTTTACTAATCGTTGAGATATCCTACCTCCTCCAACTGCAACTGGTCCTTCGATAGCCATCCTCTTTTGCTCACGCGACATCTGCGGAACCAGATAATTGCTATCATTAATCATTTGTGTTAACCCCGGAAAAGAGGCGCATTCACCAATGAAATCAGACCTCATGCTTAGCGCGACGTAGGTAGGCACCTCACGCTGTGCAATACCATTAAGTATCAGGTTTACATAGGAAGTGGCTTCATTAATATTGTCTTCCTTGCCAGAATCCTTAAATCGAAAGAGTTCTTCAAACTGATCAACAAAAAAGAAAAGGTTATCAGAAGAATCGCTTTGCAGGTATCTAGTTAATTCAATAAGGCCATTATTCCCACTCCTCAGTACCGAGCCAATAATAGCTTTATGTATTTTTCGGTCTTCCTCCTGGATACGTCCTTCACTGATTAAAAAATCAATTGAATCGTTAGTTAGATTCTCAATGGGAGAATTTCCTGGCCGGGTCACAATGACTTTCCAATGTGGGCCCGTTTCGGTCATAAATCCGCCATATAAGACAGGAATCAGACCGCAATACATTAAACTTGATTTACCGCTACCAGAATAACCGATTACAGAAACTGATCTACTCTTATTAAGCTTTATCAGTATTTCATCAACCTGCCCTTCCCGTCCAAAGAAAAGATGAGAATCCTCAATAGAAAATGGTCGTAATCCAGGAAATGGATTAAATCCTAATATAGAATCATCAACGTGTTCTTCCGTTAATGAATCACCTGTTACACCCGTCTGGACAGAATAATTTAGCATCTTCCTTTACTAAGGTATAAATCTAAAGTTTCGTACGTCCGGGCGGAAATAAAAATAATATTTATTCAAAGTATAACGTTAAAAAATAAGGTGAGTACGAG
>JAHEMS010000214.1 GCA_024643595.1 Bacteroidota bacterium | reverse complement strand
TTCCTTCTCCAGCCGACATTGAGGAGGCCAGAAAAGAAGCTATAAGCTACGCGGCATATCAGGTAATTATCCATCGGTTTGCTAACTCACCGGGTTCAACATTTATTTTAGCCTCAGCTGTGGCGCTCATGAATGAGCTTGGATATAATCCTGACTACACCGCTGCCGATTACAAAGATGGATCGCCAGCCAGTTTAGGTAATTACATTGCTAAATCAATAATTGATTTGGGGTTAAGTGATGGATCGAATGAGCAGCAAAATTATCAGAATCAGTTTTACGAGCCTGTAAATCCACCGCTCGTCATAAAGGATAGTGGAAATCCCTTTATCATAAATGCCAACCGATGGCAACCATTACTCCTGGAAACATTTATTGATCAGTCGGGAAATGTAGTACCTGGTGGTTCTACCAGTTTTATTGGGCCTGAGTGGGGTAATGTGTATCCGTTTGCGTTGAGCACTTCGGATAAGAAAATATTTGAGCGGGAGGGGCATCAATATGCGGTGTATTATGATCCGGGTAATCCACCATTTCTTCAGGCAGACGGTGGCGGAACGGCCCAGTTTTATCAATGGGGATTTACTCTTGTTTCGAAATGGGGTTCGCATCTCGATCACAGCGATGGTGTTTTGTGGGATATTTCTCCCGCCTCCATTGGCAACGTAACAGAACTGCCAACCACATGGGATGCCTTTAAGAATTTTTATAATGAAACCATGGGTGGAGATACCGGCAAAGGACATAGTATTAATCCAAAAACTGGACAACCTTATCAGCCTCAAATGGTTCCACGCGGTGATTATACCAGGGTATTGGCAGAATTTTGGGCTGATGGACCTAACTCAGAAACTCCACCCGGACATTGGTTTACTATCTTAAATTATGTTAGCGATTACCCTGGACTTGAAAAAAAATTTAATGGAGAGGGTCCTGTGTTGAATGACCTGGAATGGGATATTAAGGCTTATTTTACACTTGGTGGGGCCATGCATGATGCTGCCATTGCGTCTTGGGGTATAAAAGGTTGGTATGATTATATCAGGCCAGTTTCGGCAATTCGCTATATGGCCAGCAAAGGTCAATCTTCCGATAGCAATCTGTCGAATTTTTCTCCGCAGGGCATTCCGTTGTCACCGGGTTTCGTTGAGCTCGTGGCAGCAGGCGATCCGCTGGCGGGAATGAATGGAGAGCATCTTGGGAAGATTAAACTATATACCTGGCGTGGCCCAGACTTTATCAATGATCCTTCCATAGATGTTGCGGGAATAGGATGGATCCTGGCAGAAAATTGGTGGCCATATCAAAGACCTACCTTTGTTACTCCGCCATTTGCTGGATATGTTTCAGGGCACTCAACCTATTCGCGGGCTGCTGCAGAGGTTATGACGCTACTTACAGGCGATGAATATTTTCCCGGTGGATTGGGAGAATTTTATGCTCCTAAAAATGAATTTCTGGTATTTGAAGATGGACCTGGTGTCGATGTAACACTGCAGTGGGCCACTTACCGTGATGCTTCAGACCAATGTAGTCTATCTCGGATTTGGGGCGGAATACATCCTCCCCAGGATGATATTCCAGGAAGAATAATAGGTCAGAAGGTCGGAATTAACGCCTTTCACATAGCAGAGATGTATTATTCCGGAACAATAACTGGAATTACCGAGTCAATTGAGGTATCTACAATGGAGATATTCCCAAATCCTGTTGAAGCAGGCAAGACACTTACTGTAAAAGTGCCAAATTCAGAAGGTGCATATCACATCGAATTATTTGACTTAACTGGCAGAATGATTTTGCAATCGGTTGAAAGCAATGGAATAAAAGATTTTTCCACACATGGCTTAATTCCTGGGATTTACCTGCTAAGAAAGACTTCCGGTCAAAACTGCAGCACTTTAAAGTTGATCATCAGATAAATCATATTTTGTATAATTTGAAATGTTGTTTCTTTTTTGAAGCCAATAATCATAAATCGTATTGTTTTACAGGGATTGTGCATCAAAATATACCTCTATCGGTAAAATAAATACCATTTTTATAATTAGTTGATTCCTAAGAAAATCCCATATCAAAAAACGTAATTATGTGATTATGTTTTTTATTTTTGTCGTTCTAAAAATAAGTTAAACCTAAACCCCTAAACTATGAGGAAGTTTTTACTTCTATGTTCATTCGTTTTTGTGCTGGGCTCTGTGTGGGCACAAGATCGGATTGTAACAGGTAAGGTAACATCATCAGACGATGGTAGTGCTTTACCTGGTGTTAACGTGTTGCTAAAAGGCACGTCAACTGGAACGGTTACCGATTCTGATGGTAGCTACAAATTGAGTGTCCCTAATACAGGTGGCATTTTAGTTTATTCATTCATTGGCCTTACCACATCTGAAATTGAAATTGGTAATCGTGCCGTGCTTGATGTATCACTTGGTCTTGATGTGAAAAGTTTATCTGAAGTGGTGGTAACCGCTCAAGGTATTGTGAAGACTAAGAATGAGCTTTCCTATGCTGCCCAGACTGTTACTGGCGAGTCTTTCAGTAACAACCGGGATAACAACCTGATGAACTCCCTTTCAGGGAAAGTTTCAGGCGTGCAGATCTCCAAAAACAATAGTATGGGTGGTTCTACCAACGTAATTATACGTGGTTACAAATCACTTACTGGAAATAACCAGGCGCTATTTGTTGTTGATGGTGTACCCGTAGATAACGGAACCTATAATGATCCTGCAACTGGCCGTGGAACTGCTGGTTACGATTATGGAAACGTTGGTGCGGATATCAATCCGGATGACATTGCATCGACCACGATTCTTAAAGGTCCTGCTGCAACGGCATTGTATGGTTCTCGTGCCTCTAATGGAGTAGTTTATATTACTACCAAAAAAGGTCGTAAAAGAGGAGTAGGAGTAACCATTAATACTGGATTAACCGTTGGAACGGTTGATAAATCTACTTTCCCTACCTACCAGAAGCAGTATGGAGCTGGTTATGGTAAGTACTATGGACCAACTGAAGATGGTTATTTTGATCAAACTGACGTTGATGGAGATGGTACACTTGACAACATTACGCCAACTTATGAAGATGCCTCCGTAGGAGCTGCATTTGATCCAAGTATTATGGTTTACCAGTGGGATTCTTTTGGCGATCCTACCAGCCCTAATTATGAAAAAAAGACCCCATGGCTTGCCTCTCCTAGCACTCCTGTAGATTATTTCCAAACCGGATTAACCTACAATAATAGTGTTGTTATTGATGGTGGAAGTGATAAGGGATCTTTCAAGTTAGGTTATACCCGTACCAACGAGAAAGGGGTTCAGCCCAATTCAGGATTGGATAAGAACTATGTCAACTTTAATGCATCCTATGATGTAACAAAAAAACTTACCGCTACTGCTTCTATTAATTTCACGCAACAGCATGGTATAGGTAGATATGCAACCGGATATGGTGGAAACAACAATATTTCCAGCTTCCGCGAGTGGTGGCAAATGAACGTGGACATCAATGAGCAAAGAGCTGCCTTTGACAGGACAGGAGAAAATATTACCTGGAACTGGGGTGGTGGATTTCCTGCTCGTTTAGGAACAATTTATTGGGACAACCCATTTTATGCTGCCTTTAAGAATTACTCAGAAGATAGTCGTAATCGGTATCTTGGATACTTAAAATTGGATTACAAAATTACGGACTGGTTAACAGCGATGGGAAGGATTTCCCTGGATTCTTACAGTCAGTTGCAGGAAGAGCGCACCGCTGTAGGAAGTGTTAACTACCCTCCTGGGGATTACACCAGAAGAAATCAGACTTATCAGGAATACAACTATGATTTTCTGATTACGGCCAAGAAGGATTTATCTGAGGATATTTCATTCAATATGTCTCTTGGTTCAAACGTACGTAGAACAACAGTGGCTGGAATTTCGGCTGTAACCAATGGAGGATTAACCGTGCCAGGTATTTATGCGCTATCGAATTCAGTAAACCAGATCGAGGCTCCAACAGAATTATTTTCTGATATTCAGGTAAATGGTTTATTTGCTGATGCTGGTGTAGGTTATAAGGATCTCATTTTCTTAAATGGTTCATTCAGAAGAGATGCCTCTTCTACGTTGCCAAAAGGAAATAATGCTTACAATTACTTCTCCGGATCAACCAGCTTTGTCTTTACCGAATTGTTGCCTGCCAACCCTGTACTTACCTTCGGTAAATTCCGCGTGAATTATGCGGAAGTGGGTAACTCTGCACCATTTAATGCATTGGCTGATCAGTATGTTAAACCTACTGCATTTGGTTCTGCTCCGTTGTTCTCATTGCCTTCAACAAAAAACAATAATTCACTCTTGCCTGAAAGAACCAAGAGTTTTGAAGTTGGTGCTGAGTTTACCTTTTTTGACGGACGCCTGCATTTTGATGTGAATTACTTTAATTCCAAGAGTGTTGACCAGATTCTTCCTGTAACGGTTTCAACAGCAACTGGATATTCATCCAAGTATGTTAATGCCGGAACCATTGAAAACAAAGGTTGGGAATTAACACTGGGAGCTACTCCGGTAAAAGCAGGTGCCTTCAAGTGGGATATCAATGTAAACTGGACTAAGATCCACAATGAAGTAACTGAACTTTATGGTGACGTTACTAACCTTCAGTTGAATACGTTCCGTGCAGGTGGTGGATCATCCAACGCTCCGCTGGGAATGCCTTTTGGAACCATCTTTGGAACGGATTACGTGTATACCAACGGACAGCGTACGGTATTATCCAATGGAAGATACCAGAGAACGACTACGGTGACAAACCCGATCGGAAATATCAATCCTAACTGGACTGGTGGTATTCAAAATACATTAAGCTATAAGAGCCTGTCATTAGGATTCCTTATTGATATGAAAAATGGCGGTAGTGTTTACTCTGCTGATATGTATTATGGCTTGGCTACAGGTCTTTATGCAGAAACCGTTGGCCTTAATGAACTTGGTAACAACCTGAGACTTCCAAAAGCCGATGGCGGAGGTATATTGAAAGAAGGTGTGCGAGCAGATGGATCAGTAAATACTGTACGTTTAGCGATGGATGCTTATCCGATGAATGGTGGTACCGTAAATCCTAACCGTGCGTATGTTTACGATGCGAGTTATGTTAAACTCAGAGAGGTCGTTCTTTCATATTCATTACCTGCAGCTTTAATGGCAAAACTAGGTCCAGTGCAAGGGTTAACATTTTCAGCGGTAGGTCGCAATTTGTGGATTATTCACAAGAATATTCCTTATGCAGATCCTGAAGATAACCTCGGAGCAGGAAACATTCAAGGGTACCAGGTGGGCAGTTTGCCTAATGTTAGAAACATTGGTTTTAATATTAAGGCTACCTTTTAAATTTAATTAACGATGAGAAAATTAATAAAACCTTTTTATGCGGTGTTGCTTCTGATAGCAACCTCGTGTGTAGATGATCTAACGAGTCTTAATGTGAATCCGAAGGCCTATCAGTCAGGTACTGTTCCAGCGGGGCCATTTTTCAGTAATGCAACCAGAAATCTTACTAATCAGATGCTGGATGGTTTTAACTTTAAGATCTGGTCTCAACAATTTGCAGAGACTACCTATTTTACAACCAGTAACTATACACTTACAGATCCTGGAAATGGATTTTGGGTCTCTCTTTACAGAGATGTATTGGTGGATTATAAAGAGGCGAAAGCTATTCTTCTTAAAAATCCTTCTCTATACCCTGGTGTTGACAATAATAAGTTAGCCATGATTGAGATTATGGAAGTATACACTTACTCACTGTTGGTGACTACTTTTGGAGATGTGCCTTATTCAGGCGCTGCAAACGCCAGTCTTAAAAGTGAAGCGTTGGATCCGGACAACACTACTCCAGCGTATGATAAAGGTAAAGACATTTACGATGATCTTTTCGTGCGATTGGACGCGGCTATCGCGAAGCTTAACCCGAACGCTCCGAATGGCGGATCAATAGGCTTTGGTGATGCTGATATTATCTATCATGATGATATTAATGGATGGAAAAAATTTGCCACTTCGTTGAAGCTGAGAATGGCCCTGACCATAGCAGACAGTGATCCTACCAAGGCTGCTGCCCTGGTAGCAAGCATTAATGCTGCCAACCTTATCCAATCAACCGATGAGAATGCAGCATTGCAATATTTGCCTGTTACACCTAATACCAATCCGGTTTGGGTTTGGTTGGTGCAGAGCGGTCGTGAAGATTATGTAGCTTCAAATACCATGATGGATATGATGCAGGCTCCCGCACAGGATGATCCACGCATTCCGTTGTATTATACCAAAGATAAAGCAGGTGCTTATTCCGGTGGTAAAT
>JAHEMS010000213.1 GCA_024643595.1 Bacteroidota bacterium | reverse complement strand
CTCGTTTTTATTTTATCACCCAAAATAGCACATCCGCTTGCACCAATCACGAGATTATTGCGATAGGCATGTCCGGTACCTCCAAATAAGATTTGATTGTTGTTAAGGGTGGTAATATTATCAGGCAGGAATGATTGCAATTTGGAAACATCCATGTGACCATACCCGATTGTGAATCCACCGCCTCCCATCATCTTTACTTGTTGGGTGTCGTCCTGTGCGGTTACCAGGAATATAGGTAGCCAAAAAGCCACCGATACACAAAGGATAATTTTTTTCATACCAATTTTTGGTATGAAGTACTGAGGTCGATTTAATAGGTTCAATGATCAATGGGCATTTCTGAGATGATTGTTGTTTTATTAGTGATTTATCAGCGTACTAGTGCCGATAAGAATGACGTGAAAGGGATTCCAGGATTAATATTCATGAGGCTAATCCAAAACTTCAATGATGTGCATCATTGAAATAATCGTTTCACGAAGATAATTTTAGACGTCTTACCAGTAGTTTTAATGATGTCATGATTACTATTGATTCTAAATATCAGCAACTCTTATTGGAAGCCGTGGAGGAATACATGTATAAACTATCCCTTCAATTAGAGACCCATAAAGGAGGACCGCTTACCAAGGAGAGAAAAGAGTTGACAAAAAAACAAAGCAGATTGGAAGAACTTCAGCATACCATTTCTTCCTATCAGGAAACTGAAGAAGATATTTTCTTTTACAAAGACAGAGGTAATCTTATTTGCTGAACCAAGATTCATCCTTCGATTAAGGAAATAATCCTTTCCTTCTACAGTTTCCGGAACAGCGATCCTGTTAGGGCACCAAAGCCTCCAGTCAATCCTCCGACCAATGCGGTGATAAGGATTGAATTAATAGGCAATAGTTGATTCAAGCGCGTTGTCAAAATTCCATCGGTGATGAAGGTCGTGTATCCCGCCAGGCCTGTCCAAAGCAATGCGGCTGCCAAAAATCCAATGACGAAAGAGGGGAACCCCTTGTTATCAAAAATAAAAGCGACAACGAATGCACCAATGGCAAGCGTCCACCACGGAAAAAATAATTCGAGCAATAAACAAATAACAATAGTAAATATCAGTTGAATTATAAATTTCATTGAGCAGGTATTAATGTGAGGGTAGAGGATACATCTTTCATTTTTCCAGGCACAGTTTCGAACTGAAAAGGGACATAATTTCCTTTCGACCAGAGCGAGAGCATATTATTATAGTAGGGACTACCCGGATTGCCAGATTGACCTCCTGGATAGACACCCCACGCTTTCACTTTCGTTTTTTCAAGACTCACCACCATGCGCCAGCTGGGTCCATGGGTGCGGGAAGATGCGTTGATGGCATCTCCAGTGCCACCATGTTGAACATGATGACTGAAGGCAGGAATCCCCTGCAACAGGTGACCAATAAAGGTATCTTTATAATCTGCCCATCGCGGTTCCATATGCTTAGTATTTTTCCATTCTTCAATCGCCTCTACTCCTTTGGCAAAGGCCAGTTGTACAACTTCTCTGGCGGTTTCCTTTTCAGGCGTCCCTACGATGTCGAAGAAGGACAAATCAGGTTTTTCTTTTATTAATTTAATGGTCGTGTAATCGGTTGGATAATCCAGCGCAACAGTACTGTTTTTCACTTCGTCCCAGATCAAAGGAAATAGGGACTTCCACCATGCTTCAAAATAGGAGGCACCCAATGAGTTGATCTCATTCTCAAAATTCCATTGTTTTAAAATGGAAAAAGCCGCCTGCTGAGCGGGTGCCAATGAGGTCGTATCAATCATGGCAAGCAATACCGGCAAACCTTCATACGCTTTCAAATTGTAGGTATCGAATTGCATTTCCATCATATCGCGTGGAGTGATTTCCGACATCTCTGAAAGTAAATGATTAATACGTCTGTTGCGATAAGCTTCATAGCTGGTTGATGTAATGAAATACGGATAGGTATCATCAACTGGATATTGATTCGCTGAACTGACAAATCCACGGGCTGGATTTTTATACATCACGTTTTGATCGTTTGGAATAAAGGCGTGCCATTCGGTGGAGGTTTTTGTTCCATCCAGCAAATATTTTCCCTCTTCTTTTCTTCTTACCGGAAACTTTCCCTGCACGCGCATGGCGATATCACCATTCACCGAAGCGAAAACAAAATTCTGTGCAGGCGAGACGAAATGATCCAGCGCTTCGAGATAATCTTTGTGGTTTTTCGCACGATTTAGTTTATAGAATGTCAGCACTTCTTCCGAGCGATCATGGGCTATCCATCGGAAGGCATAATGATTCTTCTCAGCGTCTCCGTGAAAACTTTCATCATATAACACCGGGCCATGATGGGTGTATGTGACCGTATCAAAATAGGAATCACCATTTTTGATTTTTATTTCCTCAATCACTTTTCGGGATGATTTCCACTGTCCGTCGCTGAGGTACTCTTTCCTGGTTTCATCTTTGAACTGAATTTTATACCAATCGACCAAATCCCGTTGGGCGTTAGTCACGCCCCAGGCAATAGAATCGTTAAATCCACTGATCACGGAAGGTACTCCCGGCAAGGAAGCACCCATCACATTTACACCTGGACCTTGAAGATGGATAATATGCCAGATGGAAGGAAGATTAAGCGTAAGGTGAGGGTCATTACAAAGGATTGCCGAACCAGTTTGGGTTTTCATTCCGCTTACTGCCCAGTTATTACTGCCTACCCCTTTCTCAGGTTTCTCCACGGGTGATATATTTACCAGTTCGTCGGGCAATGCAAGCGGAAGGCTATCCAGTGTAATCGGTTTGAATTTCCATTTTCCTGCTTGATCAACAATTGGATCACCTATATCTTCATGATCAGGCCATAGTAGATCTACCATGTCCTTGCCAAATAATTTCAACGCGTTGGTCATCTCCAGGTCCTTGTCTCCAATGTTCAAGGTTTTGGCCATGTATTTAAGAAGCAGGCCAAATTTTACATTAGTCCAGGGTTCAGGTTTGTAATTCAACAACTTGTATTCAAGTGGCAGGTCGGCATAATCCAACGATTCAATGTATTGGTTTACTCCCTTTCCGTAACTCTCTACCATTGCCAATGCTTCAGGATTTTCTATGGCCGATTCTAGCGCCTGTTCGGCAGCATAAACCATTCCCAGCCTTCGTTGTCTTCGATCAAAATCGAGGGCGGCTGCCCCAATGATTTCGCTCACTCTACCGGCTGCGGCATGGGTTTGAAATTCCATTTGCCAAAGTCGTTGACTGGCAGTAACATAACCCTGAGCAAAGTAAAGATCTTCGTTATTCTGCGCGAATATGTGCGGAATCATCATGCTATCGTAAACGATGACTACTTCAGCTTTCAACCCATCGAGTTTGAGTTTTTCAGTTTTCTTTTCTTTGGTTTCTGCATTCTGCCATACCCCATGAAAGGGATCGAGAAATTTGCCGAGAGCCGGAATCGGAGAACCGAAATTCCAGTTATTATTCAGAAAGTAGATTAAGGCAATTGTGATGACTGCCGAAATACTGAACTTGAAAATCTTCATATGGTATGTTGAACAATATTTTCCTTAATTTTCGACATTATTTAAGAAATAACGCAGTAAATGCCTGTAAAAGAAGTTCTGGGAAAGTACTCCAGAGAACAAATCAAGAAAGCATCCCAGATCAAAGCCATCTTTTTTGACGTGGATGGCGTGCTCACAGATGGTAAAATCATATATGACAACAATGGCCTGGAATACAAACAGTTTAATGTTAAGGACGGCTACATTATCAGTCACCTTAAAAAGGCTGGAATCCTGGTCGGGATTATCACGGGCCGGGAATCACAAGTGGTAAGCAACCGCGCTGCTGAATTAAAGCTTGATTTTTGCCATCAGGGCATCATGGACAAACATGCCGCATATGAAAAACTGGTTCAGTTTCATAAACTAAAAAAGAAGCAGGTGGCCTACATCGGAGATGATATCAATGATCTGGCTATACTTCGTGATTGCGGACTTTCTGCTTGTCCTGCAGATGCACTGGATTATGTAAAGACCCATGTGGATGTGGTCACGGATGCCAAAGGTGGCCGGGGCGTAGCCAGAGAAATCAGTGACCTCGTTTTGGCTGCCCAGGGAGTATTGGATAAGATTATCAAATAACCAACATTAAACTTCGTGGAAATCTTCAACGATAAAGTTACCATCAGTGATAAGATCACATTAGGGGGTAACCGAATGGTACTTTTTGCAGGCCCTTGTGCGGCAGAGAGTTATGACATTTGTCTTGAGACCGGGTCTCATGTTAAGAAATTATGTGAAGGGCTGGGCATTGATTATGTATTTAAAGCTTCTTTTGATAAGGCCAACCGAACTTCATCGGGTTCATACCGTGGCCCGTCTATGGATATGGGGCTGGAGATTCTTTCCATGGTCAAGAATGATCTTAAAGTGCCAGTAGTTACGGATGTTCATGAATCCTATCAGTGCGAAGAAGTAGCTGCCGTTGTAGATGTGTTACAGATACCTGCGTTCCTTTGCCGCCAGACTGATTTGCTGATCGCGGCTGCCAAAACAGGAAAGCCAGTGAAAGTAAAGAAGGGACAATTCATGGCCCCCGAAGACATGAAATATGCCATCGATAAGGTGAGGGGCGAAGGCAATAAAAATGTGTTCCTGACGGAAAGAGGAAGCATGTTTGGCTACAATAACCTGGTGGTGGATATGCGGTCATTGCCTATCATGAGACAATATTCTCCTGTTGTTTTTGATGTTACGCACAGTATTCAGCGACCCGGTGGATTAGGAGGTAAAAGTGGTGGCGACAGGCAGTTCGCACCTTACCTGGCCAAGGCTGCGGCAGCGGTTGGTGTTGATGGTTTCTTTATTGAAACACATCCACATCCCGAAAAGGCGTTGAGTGATGGACCTAATATGATTCCTCTCAATGAGATGAAAGAATTCCTCACCACATTGAAAAACCTCTGGACCAGCAATTATCATACATCAGCAAGGTATTTGGGTAACCAATAAGTTAACCATCGCTGAAAATTGATTTTTCATTGATATTTAATCAGTTACCTACATTTATCTCTTTTGTATTCATGGTAAATCAAGTTTAACCGACAGGCTAATTCAGTATTTAGGCGGAAAATGTTTTACTTTACCAAAAAAATATCACCTTGAAAACGTACTATTTAATCTTTCTCTTCGCGTTACTCTTTACAGCAAATGGGGCGTACTCACAATCGCGAGGACAAATCACAACTCCTGCTACTCCAGCAACCAACCCGATGAATCCTAATGGGGATGGGTTTGTAACGTTATCCGGAGGGGTATTCAGTCCACTTTTACCTAACGTTAACTATGTTAATGAATTCGAATTTAAAATGTTTGGATTGCCGAAAGTTGGCAACGGTGATATTGATGGTGATAACTCAAACGGACCTAATTGTGGTGGAACAGATCTTATTCCAGATACCAATGGTTATTCAGTCTACGGTGCCTACAGGCCCTTACCTTCAAATGCAAATGTTAAGACTGCTGTTTTCAGGTTTCGCTTAGGTGATGATGCCAATAGTGTCGAAGCCTGGCACCTTATGATTGATGTCGATAATAGATTTGGAATTGGAGCCGCGCCTAATAATGATCCCAATGCAAACGCAGCAAACCCAGGATTCGAACTGGAGATTACTATGATTAAAAAAAATAATCCTGGTATTTTTATCAATTATATTGATGGTTTGTCGAGTTGTCCTACTTCTTCATTTTCTTATCCGCTCACCACTAATTTTCAAATCGCAGTGGCCGATCTGGCAAGCTGTGGTGACCCCGATTATTTTTACGATTTATGGGTGCCAGTCGCTGACCTTGTAACAGCATACAATAACAACAAGCCAGCTAATGCTGCAGCAATCACCGAAAATTCCGGTTTCCGTTATGTTGCTTCAACCAGTACATCCGCTACCTGTGCTTTGGCTGGTTCTATTTCAGATGTTGGAGGTGTTGACAATACCGATCCGTTGTATGTAAGTAATTTGGTTAAAGCTTATACCGATGTTATCGAAAATCAGTGCCCCACGGCGGTCACTCAACTTTGTCCCACCTGTAATGGATTTGAATCTGGTTTAGCAGTAACACCAACCATAAATCCAATATCCGTTGGAGATCAGGTGGTAACCGGAACTACACAAGCTGGTACATACATCAGATTAAGGGTCTTTACTAATGCAACAATCAACCCGAATACCTGGCAGTCAACGCCAAGAGAAGATATTACTGTTTTTGCTCCAGCTGGCACCTGGACCATTAACCTGGCTGGCCCGCTACAGAATTACGATAAAGTGGAAGCAAGGGCACAATTAACCCTGGATGCTTCGTCTCCATGTGATACCAATAATAGTA
>JAHEMS010000212.1 GCA_024643595.1 Bacteroidota bacterium | reverse complement strand
AAGGAATATTACTACATTATGTGAACTTCAACCAAATTTATATTATGACAAAATTTTACTTTAAAACACTCAGTAGGATTCTGTTTTTACTAATAGTATCAACAGGATTAGCAATTGGACAGAATACCATAACAGGCACTGTTACAGATGCAGGAACTGGCGAAACAATCGCTGGTGTAAACGTTGTGATTAAAGGAACAACACAGGGAACTGTGTGCGATGCAAATGGAACTTTTTCATTGTCTGTACCGTCAGGGACAGAAGCGTTAATCGTTTCTTTTATTGGTTATCGAACACTAGAAGTTAGTATCAATTCATCAACCTCCTCTTTATCAATAAAACTCGAGGAAGATATTACGAGTTTAGAAGAAGTTGTTGTTACTGGTTTAGCTAGTTCCATTAAGAGATCCAACCTTGCAAATGCAGTTGGTACAGTCTCTGGTCAGGAATTAGTGGGCACAACTCCTCAATCTACTGTTGATGGAGCGCTATACGGAAAACTAACAGGAGTTAATATTGTTGCTGCTTCTGGAGCTCCAGGTGGTGGATTGGGAATGCGGCTAAGAGGTATTTCTTCAATCTCAGGAAATAACCAGCCACTTTACATTATCGATGGTGTTTATATCAGTAACGCAGAGATTCCAAGTGGATTAAGGTTTGCTTCTGGAGCAAATCGTGGTAATGAAGAAAATTCATCCACTCGAATTGCTGATATTAATCCAAACGATATTCAAAACATAGAAGTTCTAAAGGGAGCATCTGCTGCGGCAATATATGGTACACGAGCAAATGCAGGTGTTGTTATTATAACCACAAAAAGAGGTAACTCGGGAAAGACAAGAATTAGTCTAAATCAAGATTTCGGCTTTAACAAAATCCAACGTTATCTTGGAATGAGAGATTGGAACTCTACAAATGTTGCAGCCACTTTTGGAGTTGGAGAAGTTCCTCGTTTTGAGGCTGCACAATCAGCTGGAAAGATTTTTGACTATGAAAACGAACTTTTTGGAGAAACAGGTTTCATAACTAATACCAATATTTCTATATCGGGTGGTGATGCTAAAACCAAATTTTTTGTTGGAGGCTCGTTACATGATGAAGAAGGAATTATGAAAGGCACTGGTTTCGAAAGGAAATCGCTGCGGATGAACATTGAACATAAATTCAATGATAAGATATCTATTGGAGTAAATTCAAACTATAACTATTCAAATACCAATCGTGGATTTACAGGAAACGAAAATGAAGGAGGTTTATCTGCAGGATATAATTTAGCTTATACTCGTGCATGGACTGATCTACATCCTGATGAGTTTGGAAACTACCCAGATAACCTCGACCCGGGTACTTCTGGAAATATGTTAATGGTTCGAGATCTTGCTAAAAATGATGATGTAGTTAACCGATTTATACAAGGATTGAAATTTGATTACAATATTATTCAGAATGCTAACACTTTGTTAAAAGCTACTGTTAATGGAGGTTTTGATTACTTTGTTGATGAATCATATGTTTATGTCCCTGAAGGACACCAATCACAACGTGGAAAACAAAATGGATTTATAGGAGTTGGAAAAAATACTTTTTCAAATTTTAATTATCAAGGTTTCCTAATATTCGACAAGGTATTAATGGGTGGAAAGCTGACGCTTTCAAGCCAAGCGGGAATGTCTTATCTTAATTTCAAAAGAGATTTAGTATTTAATCAGGCAACACAATTAATACCCGGTCAAACGAGTTTAACGATGGGTGGTTCTCAATCCATCACACAAACTAGAGAAAATGAAGAAGAGTTTGGTCTTATTTTTCAAGAAACCGCCAACTATGATGATAAAATTATTGGTACTTTAGGTATACGTGCTGATAAATCTAGTCTTAATGGTGATCCCAACAAATACTATCCATTTTTAAAAGGATCACTTGCTGCTAACATTGCGAATTTTGATTTTTGGACTGTCACTTCCGTGAATCATTTCAAGGTTAGAGTTGCATATGGAGAAACAGGAAGTAGTGCACGGTATGGTTCACTTTTCACAACACTCGATGCCACTAATATTGAAGGCCTTAACGGTGTTATAACGAGTACAAATAAGGGCACTCCTGATTTGGAACCTGAAACTTCTAAAGAACTAGAATTTGGTGTGGATTTAGGGTTCCTAAATAATCGAATTGGTTTAGAAGTCACCTACTTTAAAAGAAAAGTTAATGACTTACTCTTTGATAATTCATTAGCTACTTCTTCAGGATTTGGAACGGAAGTTATCAACAAAGCAGATTTAGAAAACAAGGGTATTGAAGTAGCGGTTACCGCAAAACCTGTAAGCTCCGAAAAAATTAGCTGGACCACTTCCGCTAATTTTTGGACTACTCAATCAACCCTAACAAGACTTGGGGTGGCACCATTTCCTGTCCCTAATAATGGATTTGGATTAGGGTTAGGTACTTTCTATTTGAAAGAAGGAAATTCTGTAACAGCCATTTGGCAAAATGTTGGCGGTGTACCAACTATTGTAGGCGAAACACAACCTGACTTTCAAATGTCTTTCCCAAATACACTAACTTTCTTTAACAACCTAGAGTTTTCATTTTTAGTACATTGGAAAAAAGGTGGTGAGAATTTGAATTTAACAAAGTTATTAACGGATGATGGTGGAACTTCTCCGGAAATTGACTCACGTCCTGGAAATGCTCAGTATGCCGATACTTGGGTGCAACCTGCTGGTTATGTTCGACTTCGTGAAGTAGGATTGTATTATACTATTGGTAGTAATAAGTTAGGATCCTTGAGTAATGTATTTGAAAGTATTCGCGTTGGAGTTTCAGGAAAGAATCTACTAACAAATACGGATTATGCTGGTTGGGATCCTGAGGTTTCAACCAATGGTAGTAATGTTATCTCTAATGGATTGGATGTTACACCGTATCCAAGTATGAAACAGGCTTTCTTTCATTTAAGTCTTAACTTCTAAAGTAATGATCATGAAAATATTAAATAAGAAATTAATCATATTGAGCTTTCTCATATTAGCTGCAAGTTGCACTATTGAGGATCAAATAAACCCTAATAATCCAGCAATTTCAGACAATCCAACTAAAGCAGATTTGAACAATCTGGTAGTTGGAGTGCAAGCTAATATGAGGGCTAACTACAGCATATATGCTACTGCTTTGGGTACAATAGCTCGCGAGCTTTATGTTTTTGATGCAGATCCAAGAAATACTACAGATCTTATTGGAACAGAACCAGGTGGGCTAGATAACAACTCGTTTTATACCACTGCCTCATGGAATGACCGGTATCAAACAATTAAGAATTGTAATCTTATTCTACAAGGCGCGCCAAATGCAGTCTTATCAGATGAACAAAAGAAAGGGTACTCTGCTTTTGCAAAAACTATGAAGGCCCATCAGTTTCTACTTTTAATCAATAACCAAAATAATAATGGGATTAGATTAGATGTTGCTGACCCGTTGAATTTAGGTCCAATAGAAACAAAAGCTGCTGCCTTCACAGAGATTGCCACACTTCTTAATGAAGGATTTACTGAATTGGCAGGTGCTGAGTTTGTATTTCCACTTACTTCGGGTTTTGCCGGATTTGATACACCCTCAACTTTTGGAGAATTTAATAGAGCGCTTGCTGCAAGGGTAGCTCTTTATAGAGGCTTATATAGTGATGCAATGACCTACCTAAATGCCTCGTTTTACGATCCGACAAGTAACCTAGACCTTGGACCTAAAATGGTCTTTACTACTGGTGGACAGGATATCTTGAATAATTTATTTAAAACACCTCAACAAAGTGGAGATCAAATTATAGTAAACAATCATTTCATATTAGATGCGGAAGCTGGTGACACTAGAGTTTCAAGCAAAACTGCGGTGCGTGATAGTCCGACTGCTAAGAGTGGATTAAATGGCACACATGAAACAAGACTCTACCCTTCATCATCATCCCCAATTGATATCATCAGGAATGAAGAATTGATTTTAATTCATGCTGAATGTCAAATCCAATTAGATCAATTAGCGGCTGCGGTAACATCCTTGGATATAGTTAGAGAAGCAGCTGGGCTTGGTAAACTATCTGTTAACAAACCAGCAATCATTAATGACAAAGCTTTACTTATTGATGAAATGTTGAACCAGCGTAGATACTCATTTTGGGCTGAAGGTCAACGTGCTATTGATTTAAGACGGTATGATAGATTAAATGATACGTATGTCACTATTGATCCGGTTGCTGGAGCTACACAGGTCATCTTTACGGAATTTCCACTACCTTCTACAGAAAACTAATCCAATTATAACTTAAATAAAAAAGGGCTTCGGCCCTTTTTTATTATTTACACGGTTTCATCGTTGTTGTTCTACCCTGCTCATCCTTATTTACTGATTCCTTCCACGCATTGCATGCTTCATCCCATTTTCCTAGTTGGAGATACGCTTCGGATAAATAAAAATATACGGGATCAACACTAGCATCCATTTTTATGGATTGGTTTAAAAGTCGAACAGCATCTTCATACTTCCCGGTTTTCAAATAAAATATTCCTTTGTTACGATAGGCCCAAGCATTGTCTGTATCCAATTTAATGCTCATGTCAATATCGGCTTGCGCTTTATCCAATGAATCGATTAACAGATAAACATATCCACGGTTATTAATCAAATACGGATTGTCAACTTCAAATGCTAACGCTGTTGTAATCAAATCAAGCGCTTGCTGATATTCCCCCTTTTCAATTTCAATTAAGGAAAGTGTATTGTATGCAAATATTTCTTCAGGATTTAAGGTCAGCGCCTTTTTTAAATAACGATCTGCATTTGCAAAATCATCAAAGAAATAATAAGCCGATCCCAAATTAACCAACACTTCTGCATTCAAACTATCGTTTGCAGACGCTTTCTGAAACGACTCAATGGAGTGTGCATACTCTTGTAAACCAACTTGAATCAATCCCCGCATAAAATGAATTGTGCTGGAATCAGGGTAAACCCTTTGAACCTGATCAATATCATTTAATGCATTGGAATAGTTTTTCAATTCATAAAAAACCATCGCGCGGTTATACAGTGCATCTGTATAGGTGCTCTTGCAGGTAAGCGCCTGATTATAGCTCGACATTGCCTCCAATAATTTACCCTGACGGTATTGAAGAATACCAATATTATTCCACGCATCGGGATAACATGAATCCAATTCAATAGCCTCCTGATAATACTCCATGGCCTCTGGATAATTCTGTCTTTTGACCATTTCATTTCCCTTTTCCAAAAAGCGTTGAAGTCTAGCCTCTTTCTTCTCAGAACATGAAATAAGGAGGATTAATAATAGGATTGAAGGTATAATACGGTTAATGTATTTCATTTTGGAGCGATCTACTGCTTTTAACAATCTGGAGCAAAGATCACTATTTTAAATGATCCTCAAGAAATAAAAGAGAAAATTGAATCGTAGGCTTTGATTTTTGGGTGGCTTTTGATTTCTTTGCTACACAAATGAGAATAATAACAAACTTCAGCCTTCACCACCATCATCATTTAACCTCGATGCGTGGCCAAGCTGTGTTTGAATAAAACATATTAACTTTTTAAGAAAAAGGCTTGTCACGAACTGACAAGCCTTTTTTTTGTTTATTAACTACTATATAAAAATAAGCAATGCAAAACCCTTTACGAATTGCCATTCAAAAATCCGGACGCCTACAGGAAGGCTCACTTAAACTACTGAAAGAAAGTGGGCTGGCGTTTAGCAACGGCAGCAATCAACTGAAAACCCAAGCAAGAAATTTTCCTGTCGAATTATTGTTTCTTCGCGATGATGATATCCCTCAATACGTTGAAGATAATGTTGCCGATATTGGGATCGTAGGTGAAAATGTCTTTATCGAGAAACAGAGAAAAAATACACTTGTCAAGAAATTAGACTTTGCAAAATGTCGATTGTCCATCGCGGTTCCACGCGGACAGGTTTACAATTCCATCAAAGACCTTGACGGGAAAAACATTGCTACCTCCTACCCAAACATTGTAAAGAAATATTTAAAAGCGAATGGTGTGAAAGCCGGGATCCATGAAATCAGTGGCTCCGTAGAAATCGCCCCAAGCATTGGATTGGCCGATGCGATCTGTGACATTGTCAGCACCGGAAGTACGCTTCTGAATAATGGGCTTCGTGAAGTCGATCATGTTATGGAATCGGAAGCTGTGATTATAAGCACCCCTTCGTTAGCCATCGATAAAAAAGTAATTCTAGAAAGCCTTTTGTTTAGAATTGAGGCCGTTCAAAAAGCAAAGAGTAATAAATACATCTTGTTGAACTGTCCTAATGAAGCGATCGAGTCCATTACCAGTATCATTCCCGGAATGAAATCGCCAACGATTTTGCCACTTACGCGAAAGGGGTGGTCCTCTTTACATTCGGTAGTTGATGAAAATGATTTCTGGGAACGCATCGATCAACTTCGATCATTTGGTGCAGAAGG
>JAHEMS010000211.1 GCA_024643595.1 Bacteroidota bacterium | reverse complement strand
TAGCATATTGCGTCTTTAAAAGACCTATGACAACCTCTCTCTCGTTTTCTGAATGTATACGCTCAATGCCCTTTTGCCCCCTGGGGAAGAACCGGCTGAATGCGCTTACTGTTAACAATCCAAGTTGTTCATAACCTGCGTTCTCTACCACTTTATATGAACGTATATTCCCTTTCTCCACACACCCCACGTAAATGGTTTTTGCCTTTTCATCCTGCCGCACTACTTCCATTACCTTGCCTGCATAATACTTTATCAATTTTTTACCACGTATCTCCTCCGATGCGGCAAAGTAGCGAATGATATAACAATTAAAAGTTATGCCTAAAACCAAGGGGTGCGTATGACAAAAAATTGCTGTGCCAACAATTTTATCTTGCTGTTCGATAGCAAACAAATAGGGATTTTTCAGCAACCTCACCAATTCACTTGAATTTTTCCGTGTGTATACAGCGCCTGCACTACCCCAGTTGGTTTGCTCAAAAAATGTAATTACCCGTTCTGGCACTCCTTCATATTTCCAGATGGAATAATCCCTTTCGTTAAGAACGAGCGTTTTTTTCGGATTACCTGTTTCCGTTGGGTTCATATATAACTATATAGAAGGCCATACATTAAGCATTGCAACTTCAGATCATAACCACCCGGATCTCTTAAACTGGAAATAAAGTGCAACACACGCACCAACGGTAAGGGCCATTACGGTGGGGTATCCAAGTCTCCAATCCAACTCCGGCATATATTTAAAATTCATTCCATATACGCCAGCCACCATGGTAGGTATACCAATAATGGCCGCCCAGCCAGCAAACCGTTTCGAAACTTCATTCTGTGAAATGGATATTAATGATAGGTTAGCTTCCAGTGCGGTTGATAAAAGATCTCTTGAGTTATCCACCATTTCATTGATGCGAATCGAATGGTCATATACATCTCGAAAATATGGCCTCGTTTCTTCCTCAATCAATTTTAAATCAAATCGCATCAGTCGGTTGCAAATATCAATCAATGGTGAAACAGAACGCTTAACATCCAGCAGCTGATGTTTCAAGTGATAAATTTGAGCAGTGGTTTCTCTTCCATTTGATTCATCAAATATTTTTTCTTCAAGGATTTCCAGTTCTTCTCCAAGTGCGTCAATCACGGGAAAGTACTGATCTACGATAGCATCCATTACAGCGTAGAGCGCAAACCCTGGTCCTTTTTGTAGAAGGTGAGGGGTGCTTTCACAGCGAAGTCTAACATCGGTATATGCCAGTGACGAGCCGTGACGAACAGTAATAATAAAATTCCGTCCTACGAAGAAATGCGTTTCTCCCAAATCGATTTGCTTTTCATGCGTTTGAACTGTTCTTAATACAATAAAAAGAGTATCCCCATAAGCTTCAATTTTGGGACGCTGATGTGCCCGGTGGGCGTCCTCAATAGCCAGATCATGTAAGTCAAACTGTTTTTGAATTTTTGCCAGCAATTCTGTGCCCGGCTCATGAAGGCCAATCCAGACAAATTTATCAGGTTGCTGCACAATAGTACCAATATTGTTAATGTTGATATTTGGCACTCTTACTCCTTCGGAATATGCTGCGCAGTTAACAATTGCATTTTCTTCAATCATACTCAATTCTCTTCACGAGTTAATCAATTTACAAAATTCGCTGCCGCATATTTAGGAACTAGGCCTATTTTATTAGCATACCTGCTGACCTCACCTTCGGAAGATTTCTACTTTGCCCTTACATATTGATTTGGCCATTCTATTTCTTCACCGAGTTGCCTTGCTGCTTGTAATGGAAAGTAGGGATTGCGTAATGATTCTCTTGCTATTAAGATCAAGTCAGCTTTTTCAGAGACAAGAATCTCTTCAGCCTGTTCCACAGAAGTAATTAAACCAACTGCGCCAGTAATAATTTGCGATTCCTTTTTTATACGTTCCGAAAAGGGAACCTGATAACCGGGGGCCAATTCAATTTTTTGGTGGGCCACTGCCCCACCAGAAGAACAATCGATAACGTCCACCCCCAGTCGCTTCAATATTTTGGATACCCGCACGGACTCTTCAATATTCCAACCTCCATCAGCCCAATCCGATGCGGAGATGCGTACAAATAAAGGTTTATCCTCTGGCCAGTATTCCTTAACCCCTCTCACTATTTCTAATAACAATCGAATTCTGTTTTCAAAGGAACCCCCATAATCGTCAGTTCTGTAGTTAATTAATGGCGAAAGAAATTCATGAAGGAGATAACCATGAGCCGCATGAATTTCCAACACATCGTAACCAATATCCGCTGCGCGTATTGTCGCTTTTTTAAAGTCAGACACTATGTTCCTTATTCCTTCGGTTGTGAGCTCCAATGGGGGTTGAGTGCCATCAATAAAAGGCAATGGAGATGGAGCTACCGCTGTCCACCCTTCCTTTGACTTTAATTGCTTTCCTCCTTCCCAGGGTATTGCGTGACTTGCCTTGCGACCGGCATGAGCGAGTTGAATCCCAATTTTGCTTCCCTGTGCACGAACAAATGAAACAATACGTTTAAGTTTTTCCTTATGTTCATCCTTCCACAAACCGAGGTCAGCGGAAGTAATACGTCCTTCGGCTGAAACGGCTGTGGCTTCCTGAATAATCAATCCAGCCCCACCCACTGCCCTACTACCCAAATGAACCAAATGCCAATCGTTAGCAAAACCATCGATGGCTGAATATTGGCACATGGGAGAAATAACGATCCGATTCTTTAATGTAACCGACTTGATAGAAATAGGTGTAAACAGCATCGACATAGCGATCAATTATCTGTTCTAAAAATAAACATCTTAAGTGAAATGATCATGAAAAGTTTATTCACTCCACACATTCTCAGGCCGTAATAAATTAACCTCTTTGTCTTACTTTAGATTTAAATTATTTCACTATGAAAAAGCGTACCTTCCTTAAAATCTCATCAGCATTGATCACTGGCACTGCTCTAACTCCTTTGCTATCTTGTGTCCCTGATAAAAAAGAACCGACAGCTGCACTCAAAAACTGGGCCGGCAATTTAACCTATAGCACAGAAAACGTATTTGAACCTTCTTCTTTGGAAGAAGTACAAGAAGCCATAAAACAATGTAACAAAGTAAGGGCGCTGGGTACAAGGCATTGCTTTAATCGGATTGCTGATTCAAATGAGAATCTGATTTCTACCCGAAACCTAAACAAGTTAATGGTTATTAATCCAGAAGCTCAAACGGTTACTGTTGAGGCGGGAGTCCGCTATGGAACGTTTTGTAAACAAATTCATGATGCGGGTTTTGCGATCCGTAACCTTGCCTCATTACCACATATTTCAGTAGCCGGAGCTTGTGCTACAGCAACACATGGTTCAGGCGTTGCCAACGGAAATCTTGCCACTGCTGTAGCCGCTATAGAATTTGTTACTGCTAATGGCAAAGTAGTTACCCTATCACGAGAAAATGATCCGGACTTTTATGGTGCCGTTGTAGGACTCGGCGCTTTAGGAGTGGTTACAAAAATAACACTTGATCTAATTCCTGCCTTCGACATCAGGCAAGACGTTTATCTGAACTTGCCATTGACTCAACTCGAAAATCATTTTGATGAAATCATGTCGGCCGGCTATAGTGTAAGTTTATTCTATGATTGGCAAACAGAAACCATTAACCAGGTTTGGAGAAAGAGCATCGTTAAGGAAGGCGTGCTAATTCCAGCGGCATCAGAATTTTACGGTGCCACATTAGCGGAAAGAAATGTTCATCCTATTCTTGAATTGTCGGCTGAGAATTGCACGGAACAAATGGGGGTGCCCGGACCTTGGTATGATCGACTCCCACACTTTAAGATGGATTTCACCCCTAGCAGCGGTGAAGAATTACAAGCCGAATATTTTGTTCCACGCGAGCATGCTATTGAAGCCATCAAAGCAGTAACGACGTTGCGTGACGATATAAAACCATTTCTTATGATTACCGAAATCAGAACGATCGATGCTGATAATTTTTGGATGAGTCCTTGTTACCAACAAGCCAGTGTAGCTATCCATTTTACCTTAAAACAAGATCTTGAAGGAGTAAACGCATTGCTTCCAAAGATCGAAGAAAAACTTTCTCCTTTTAACGTAAAACCACATTGGGGAAAATTATTTACTATTTCGCCTTCGCAGTTGAAATCCCGCTATTCAAAGATGGGCGACTTTCAGGAATTAATTAATCGACATGACCCAAAAGGAAAATTCAGGAATGACTTTCTAAACACTAACGTTTTTACAGTAGCCTCTTAAAGCAATCCAACATCATGGCCAACTATATACTTATCGGGAGTCTATCCTTTCAATTTCTTTAGGTACTCCGCACTTTCTTTCATCAATGGAAGTTGCATCTCTACAAATGTGTTCTTCACGCCTCCCGTTTTGCATGCTTTAAAGAAATCGTTCCAGTCTGTCTTTCCTCTTCCAATAGCCACCTGTTCCTTTCCAACACCAGCCCAATCATATAGGTGAGCTGATATAAACCTTCCCGGATATTTTCTGAAATAATCGGCGGCTTTATATCCGTCAATCACTACCCACAGTTGGAATTGCATTTTGACTAAAGCCGGATCTAGCCGCTGCAACAATACATCATAGATCATCTGTCCTTCCCTTTTTTCAAACTCCAGATTATGATTGTGAAATACCATCGGTAATCCATGGGTTTTTGATTTCTCTCCTAACCGATTTGCTTCATCCGCGGCTTTTTTCCAATCGTCAAGATTAGCCTCTTTAGGTAACCCAAAAGAGGATATTACCATTTGATCTAATTCAAGCTCATTGGCAAAATCCATCCTGTCTTCAAGATTATCTTTCAACTCTTTAAATTGATAATGACAACTTACACAGGAGAGTCCTGCATCGTTGATGATCCCTTTCATTTCCGAGGCTTTCAGGTTTTGCAATGAGCCAAATCCTGATGTAATGTATCCTGGAGGCGAACACATTTCCACACTTTGATATCCCAATTCGGCCATCATCTTCATGGTGCCCGGAAAATCTTTTCCGATCAGGTCGCGAATAATATAACTTTGAAAACCAATTGAACCTATTTCCAGTGATTTTTTCTCCTCTTTTGCTTCCAACCAGTCAGGCTTCATCAGTGATGCCACCGCTAAAGCGATAGCACTTTTGCCTATAAATTCCTTTCTTGTGATCTTATTCATAGCTTAATTTTTTTTGAAATCTATTAAATAGTAGCCGGGTTCCATCCTGTGCGATACTCGCGGGCGAGGTATTTATCGGCATCCGGCAGATTTGTAATTTTCAAGTTAGCTGCATCATAGAACAACGTTTTTCCCGCACGCAATGCAACTGCATATAAGTTGATTGCTTCCGTCAATGGCCAGGCATCTCTAATACTGCCCGGACATTGTTTGCCTGTTAAGCAACTGTTAATAAATGCTTGAGGCACATGACGCTCCGAACTTTCTCGTTTTTCATGCACGAATGATTCATTAGCTCGTCTACCAGAAATAATCATCGGATCTGCGCCATGGAATCCGGCTAATATTTTCCCCTGGTCACCAACAAACATCATTCCCTCTGCAGGCAATTCTTTCTTTTGCTGATATAATTCTTCAGGCACAGGAGGACGCATGCCGCCATCATACCAGCATAGATCAACGGCCGCCCTGCTTCCTTTCGAGGGGAATTTAAAGCGAACTGTGCTGGCCATTGGGAATGAAAAATCGTTTTTCACCCTGGCTGGAACGGCATCATTAAATATTGTTACATGGCTAATTGTTGGTTCAATTATCGTAGGCGCCTCCAGTTGCAAGGCATTGAATACAGACCACAAACTATAATGCCCCATATCGGCCATGGACCCTCCACCGAAGTCATACCATCCCCTGAACACCATATTGGTATAATTTGGATGATAGGGTCTTTCACTTTCCGGGCCGAGCCATAAATCCCAGTTTAATCCTTTGGGAATCGGTGGGGTGTCGCTGGGCTTTGTTGAATATTGCGGCCAAACAGGTCGGTTCGTCCAGTTGTGAACTTCCTTCAATGTACCAATGGCGCCACTGTTAATCCATTCCATAGTTTTATCCATCGAACGGTTTGCTTCCCAGGCAATGAGGTGAGTGGTGGCGCTGGATTTCTTTGCCAGATCAACTAATTGTTTGCCTTCCATTACCCGATTGGAAATTGGCTTATGTATGGTAACATGCTTTCCTCGCTTTATGGCCGCCATCGCAATGATGCCATGCAGGTGATCAGGTGTCATGATTTTGACTGCATCGAGATCTTTTTCCTTTTCAAACATCTGGCGAAAGTCTTCATAGGCAGTACAGCTTTTGAATTTCTCTGCTCCGCGAATATTTGCATAATAGCTATCTACAATATCTTTTGCATTGTCTCTTCCTCCGGGAATCATATTGTCACCCCCTGGTGACCAATTCGGTTTATTAAGTATTTTTCTGACTTGGTCAAGCAGGTAGGTCTTACCCCAATCCCGATAGCCTACCGCTTCTTTATTAG
>JAHEMS010000210.1 GCA_024643595.1 Bacteroidota bacterium | reverse complement strand
CATCAGGATGTGTTATGTAAAGAACATTTCCATAACCGGATGTGGTGCAGGTGGCCCTCGAGATATAACCTTCTTGCGCCGATACGACCGGGAAGCCAACGCCGGGAGTGTCGATATCAAGGCCAGCGTGAAAATGGGTATTGCGCAATTCACCCATCGTTCCTGTAATGGTGGATGTTTGGCCGGGGTTTATTGGAAACACATAAGTACTTATTGCGCCACCCGCGGGGATAGTTTTATCAGGGCTGAACTGCGCGCTCGCAGGTCCGCAAAAAAATAACAGAATGCATGAAACTACTTCACTTAACCTCAAACTCCAATAACTTCTCATTTTCTATATAAGCGGATAATTTATTTCCAATGGCTACTGGGCCAACTCCTTTGGGAGTTCCGGTAAAAATCAAGTCACCCATGCGTAGCGTAAAAAATTTTGACAGGTAAGAGATAATATAATCAAACGAAAAAAGAAGCAGGCTGGTATTTCCTTGCTGCTTGAGCTGACCATCAATTTCCAATTTAAAATTAATGTCTTTGATATCTTTGAACTCACCCACTGGGATAAATTTGTCGGAGATTGGGGCACTGCCGTTAAAACCTTTTGCAATATCCCATGGTAAACCTTTTTCTTTTAATTTGGACTGGAGATCCCTTGCCGTGAAATCAATACCAATGCCGATGGCATCATAATATTTAGAAGCAAATTTTTCTTCAATGTTTTTTCCTTCTTTACTGATTCGCAAAACCAATTCCACTTCATGATGAATGTCTTTGGAAAAATCAGGATAATAGAATGGGCCATTGTTGCGTGTGATGGCCGTGTCAGGCTTGGTAAAAATAACCGGCTCGTCTGGTCGTTCGTTATTTAATTCCTGAATGTGCTCAACATAATTACGGCCGATAGCAAAAATCCTCATGGTTTGACAAAGTGTTTCTGCAAATTTAGGAACAAACTGAAGGTAAATGGTCATTTTATAAGGTTATTTCAATTTTTTAATCTTGCTACCTTATTAACTTTGTCGCTCTAAAAAAAATATCCGATGATGCGAAAAGTGATTTCTCTGTTGGTGATGGTAACGGTTCTGTACAGTTGTGCTACCGTTGCGGTTACTGGACGTAAACAATTAAGCCTGGTAAGCAGTGATGAGATTAATACAATGTCTGCCCAGCAATATAAAGAGGTAGTGGCTAAAGGTCCTCTTTCTACAAACCAGGAGCAAACGGCAATGGTAAAACGGGTGGGGGAAAGAATACAAAAGGCAGTTGAACAATATATGGCGAGTAAAGGAGCCAGTGCACAACTTGCCGGTTTCAATTGGGAATTTAATTTAATTCAGGATGATAAAACGGTGAATGCCTGGTGTATGCCCGGAGGGAAAGTTGCATTTTATACGGCTATCCTTCCGATCTGTAAGGATGAATTGGGAGTGGCTGTGGTCATGGGGCATGAGGTGGCTCACGCCATTGCCAATCATGGTGCAGAACGAATGAGTCAGGGACTCATTGCTGAATTTGGATTGAGCACGATCAGTGCTGCCATGGGGCAGAACCCAACCGCTACTCAGCAGATCTTCATGCAGGCGATGGGTATGGGTACCAATGTAGGAATGCTGAAATTTTCAAGAAGTCATGAATCAGAGGCTGACCACATGGGGTTGATCTTTATGTCTATGGCAGGATATGATCCAGAATCGGCTCCGGCGTTCTGGGAGCGAATGGCTACTTTAAGTGGTGGCCAGCAACCACCTGAATTTCTGTCGACTCACCCGTCCCACGAAACCCGTATAAAGGACCTTCAGGGGTGGATTCCTGAGGCGAAGCAATACTATAAAAAGTAGCGGATAAACACTTTTCATGTCAGCTCGTTAATTGATCGTTTGAGCTTAATGAAATCACATGGTAGAAGCGTATAATTTCCTTGCTTCCTGGCAATTATTTCCAGAGAAGGGAACGTATGAATTTGGTCAACGGCCAAAATCCGGCATTTATAAGATCGAGTTGGGCGCCTCAAGCCGTCAGCTTGATATAAGCATGAATTGGGTGTCGCTGGAAGACCAGGCATTCTCCTGGCAATATACGGTAACACCGGATGGGCAGGAATATCAACATAATCATCATGAAATCGCCGAAGTAATTACCTCCCATTTCGATGCGTCATCTTCCATGGAAATCACTTTTATCAAGGATCAAAAAGTTGCCTTGCAAGTACGTCATGAAATAACGCCAAAGGGATTTCTTAAGGTGATTCAAACTCACTATAAGGACAATCAAGAGACATTCACCAATGAAGAAATTTATCATAAACAACTGAGTGTATTACCGTATTCTGCGTCGGTATCCGGAGCTGTAATTAAGCCAACGGAAGCCGGCGTTATTCGTCACCATGCGTTGAGCGCGATGGAAGAGCAGACCAATATGCAACTGACACAGATCAGGCAGCAGATTGAATTGCTTGCCGTGCAAGCAAAGGATATCCAAAAACGCAAGGAACTCTCGATGATCATATACGATTCTAAGATAAGTTTTGCTCCCGTTATCGGCCAGGTTTATTACCTCTATGAAAAGGATGATCGCTCACACGTTGTTTCAATGATTAGTCCGAAGGAGTGGGGTGCAAGATCGCCTTACAAATTTGTGGCAGCAGTAAAACTTCTGGCTGATCATACCTGGAAAGAAGTGTAAAAATTAACCCTCCAGGTGCGGCGAATTCACTTTCATTATTTCTTAAACGAACTTAATTTGATCTCCGTCAGTCTGCGTTTGGTATCCAGTGGGAAGTCACCGTTCATCATCCAGTCGTAATAGGAGGGCTCTTCTCGGAAAACGGTTAATACCGGCTTGTTTTTATGCTTGCCAAAATTGAACACGGGTTCATTTTTGTCGTTTTTGATCATTCTTCCAGCTAAATCTACCATGTCAGTGGCCGTGATCCGGTGCAACTCTTCCATGTCATTCTTGATAAATCCAACCTTATTTCCTTTCGCATCAGTCACTTCCTGGTTTTCATAACGACCAATTTGAGCGAGGAGTACATCCATGGTTGCCTGGGTATCCGCCTCGGCAGAGTGGGCGTTGGTCATCTCATTTCCAGTATAGAATTTAAAGGCCGCGGATAAGGTCCGTTTCTCCATCAGATGGAAAATTTTCTGGGCATCGATCAGTTTTTTACGACTATAGTCGAATTCCAGGCTAGCGCGTAAAAATTCCTCCACCAGCATCGGTACATCAAATTTGAGAATATTGAAACCGGCAAGGTCCGAACCTTCAAAAAAACGAATATACTCTTTAGCGATTTCCTTGAAGGTAGGTTTATCGGCAACGGCTTCATTGGTGATGCCATGAATGGCAGTTGATTCCGCTGATATTGGAATACCTGGGTTGACGAAATTGCTTTTACGAATTACATCACCATTCGGCATGACTTTAATAACGGCAATTTCAATGATGCGATCCTGGGTGATATTAATACCGGTGGTCTCCAGGTCAAAAAAACAAAGAGGAATTCTAAGATTTAACTTCATGTTAATGATGAAAGCAGAAAATTAATTTTTGATAAACGATTAGTTTGCCTTGAAGCTGCTGATGGCCTTATAAAAGTTACTGCTGCTTATACCTATCTTTTTAAGCAATTCTTTTGCAGCGCTTACGCACTGAAGTTCAGGATCACCACTCAACTCAATTGGAAATCGTTCATTGGTGCTGGATATTAATATTGTTTTACCATCCATCACTTCATGCTTGTAAACGCCATATGGAATAGTCTGTACGTCGGGCCTTTCTTTTGAACCAATATCAGATAATATGGAATGGTTTTTCGGGTAGATGATCGTACCTCCCTTTGGCGTTGAATCAGCAAGGGCTTCTAATTTACCGGAATCATCAATTGAAGTGATGTTTCCAAAAACAACAATATGATGTTTATAATCAAGTGGTTGTGTCACATCGTTAATTATAATCAGATGTGAATCTGGATGTATGTCAGCAGGTTTACCAGCAATGACTGAATCGAATTTTCGATGGCGCAATTGAAGCGCATGAATAATAATTGAGGTGATTAAATCATTACTCCCACCAACAACTAGTATACGCTGTTTATCAATGGATTGCTGATAGATTTCTTTTGCGGTCAAGGCATTGAGATATTAAAAGCCTTAAATATAGAGTAAAATGTTTATGCTTTAAAAACGTTGATCATGACAAGCGTAAAATATTAGTAACAATTTGTCAATGAATTTATTAACAATTTCACATGTTTGAATGTAGATAACTTGTTGAAGGTAGTTTCAATCTTAAGAGTAGGTTTGTCAACTCAATAGAAACTACGTACAACAACCACAAAGTATGGAGCAACGATCAACGCCAGTGAGGTTAAGTTCTGTGATGAGCGGAACAGGAAGTAAGTCTAAAGTTTTAGTGAGAGACATCGCTGAAAGTTTAGGCAAGCTACCGCCTCAGGCGCTCGATCTGGAAGAAGCCATTCTGGGTGCGCTCATGTTGGAAAAAAATGCGCTCACCGCAGTGGTCGAATTTTTGCGACCTGATCATTTCTATACGGAGCAGCACAAAGAGATCTATATGGCTATCATCGATCTGTTTAAAGCATCAGAGCCAGTAGATATGAGAACGGTGGTGGCACAGCTGAGAAAGACGGCAAAACTGGAAGTCGTAGGCGGTGCCTATTATATCGCAGAACTAACATCGAAAGTAAGTTCAGCGGCTAATATAGAGTACCATTCACGCATCATTATTGAGATGGCCATCAAGCGTGATCTGATTCAGATTGCATCACAAATACATCATGATGCTTATGAAGACACGACAGATGTTTTCGAACTGCTGGATAAGACGGAGCAGAGTATTTTTCAGATATCCGATTCCAACTTGCGTAAGAATTACGATAACATGAAATCACTCATGTTTCGTGCCATTAAGGAATTGCAGGAAAAGAAGAATCACAAAGATGGATTAACCGGGGTGCCCAGCGGATTTTCACGCCTTGATCGTGTCACTTCCGGTTGGCAAAAATCAGATTTGGTGATCATTGCAGCACGACCCGGAATGGGTAAAACTGCTTTTGTGGTATCTGCATTACGTAATGCAGCCGTTGAATTCAATCACGCCGTCGCGTTATTTTCCCTGGAGATGGCTTCTCTGCAATTGGTGAACCGATTAATATCGGCAGAAGCGGAGTTGGAATCAGAAAAAATCAAGAAGGGAAATCTGGCGGAGTTCGAGTGGCAACAACTGGTGCATAAAACTACCAAGCTATCGTCGGCACCGATTTTTATTGATGATACACCGGCCCTTTCCATTTTAGAGTTAAGGGCAAAATGCAGAAGACTGAAAGCGGAGAATGATGTTAAGTTGATTGTCATCGACTATCTCCAGCTGATGAAAGGGGAGATTGGTGGAAATCGAGAGCAGGAGATCGCCTCCATATCGCGTGCCCTGAAAGGCATTGCCAAAGAATTAAGCGTTCCGGTCATCGCACTCTCCCAGTTGAGTCGCGGTGTTGAGACCAGAGGCGGTGATAAGCGGCCACAACTTTCAGACTTACGGGAGTCTGGATCTATTGAACAGGATGCTGACATTGTCATGTTCTTATATCGTCCTGAATATTACAAGATATCTGTGGATGAAGAAGGTATGCCTACGCAGGGCATGGCGGAGGTGATTATTGCCAAACATCGTAATGGGTCTTTGGAAAATGTAAAATTGAAATTCATAGGCAAGTACACCAAGTTTGTTGATTATGACGCGCCTGATGGACTGACTCCGCTGAGCAGCATTACGCATGAAAGCAGGCTCAATACCTTCCGCGATAATCCACCTCCACCTTCAGGGCTGGATGATGACACACCCTTCTGATCAAACCTGATTTTCCGGTAATATTTTTTTGTTGTCGCTACATATATTTTGCAAGCATTTGTATCTTGTTGGCGATGGACTGTCTCTTCCGTTGACGTTTGTTATTTAACGATCGTTAATAATCGGCATTCTATCGGCTTTAACTTGATGGTGTTAACTTTCTTAGGTAAACAGCACTCCAAATGTCTATAAGATTTATAAGATGAAAGCACTTCTACTTTCCGGTCCTGGTATTATTGAATTAAAGGAATTACCCAAGCCCATTCCAGGTAAAGGGCAAGCTCTTGTGAAAATGAAAGCGACTTCGCTGAACAGGAGAGATGAGTGGATACGGGAAGGAAAATATCCCAACATCCGGTATGGAGTAATTATGGGCTCGGACGGCTCAGGCATTGTGGAGGCGGTTGGCGATGAAGCAGATCAGCCTTGGATCGGACAGGATGTTGTGATAAATCCAAATAATGATTGGGGGCCTGATCCGGATATACAATCAGGCAAGTATACGATACTGGGCATGCCTGTTCATGGTACTTTTGCAGAATACACCGTAGTTGCAATAGACCGACTGCATCATAAACCGTTTCATCTCGATTTTCTACAGGCATCAGCAATGCCGATGGGAGGGCTAACCGCATTCCGCGCCTTGTTTCGTAAGGGAGA
>JAHEMS010000209.1 GCA_024643595.1 Bacteroidota bacterium | reverse complement strand
CTGATGGGATATGATTTGAAATTATTTGATCATGATTCCATTGCACTGAAAGATGGCAATATCAGCCGCATGACCATAAATCAGAGAGAACAGTTTTTCAACTATTATCATCGCATTAAAAGTGATTTTGATTCTAAGAACCTGATTGGAAAATCACTGACTGAATGGAAATATCAACGATATATGAAAGACTACCTGGCAACTACCCGATCACTTGATCGCAACATCGGTAGGATCATTGACTGGCTGCAAAAAAATCATATACTGCAAAATACCTTAGTCATCTACACTTCCGATCAGGGTTTTTATCTGGGTGAACATGGTTGGTTTGACAAACGATTCATCTATGAAGAATCCATGCGCACTCCGCTGATTATGCGCTACCCAACCCTGATTGAGGCTGGAAATCAAGATAATCACCTTGTGCAAAACATTGATATGGCCCCTACTATTCTTCAATTAGCCGGAGTGACAGTTCCACAAGATATGCAGGGAGTATCATTGTTACCTTTGTTTAACACCTATAAAAAAAATGAAACCTGGCGGGACGGATTGTACTATCACTATTATGAATACCCGGGTGAACATCACGTATATCGTCATTTTGGAATTCGCACGAATCGTTATAAGTTGATCCGCTTCTATGGCGAAAAGAATTTTTGGGAATTGTATGACCTGAAGAACGATCCTTCAGAAATGAAAAACATTTATGGTGAGCGAGCGAACAATTCCATTATAGCCGCCCTCAAAAATCAGTTATCCCAATTGATTGTACAATATGATGATGAGGAAGCGAAAACTATCTTACTCAATGACAAATAGTATTACTCTTGTGGTGATGGGTGAAACATTACAAAATGATTGCGATCTTTTTCAATGGTTTTAGGCATCCGCGCTAATAAGTCGTCACCATTACTCGTGTTCTTCATCTATTCGTTCCGGTTCCAGACTCCATTTAGCCGGTGAACGCCATAAGCTTGATAATAACAATTCACGCATAAAGATGAATTCTTTCGGCAATTTATCATACATCTTTTCAAACAACTCGGTATGCTGAAGCAGTTCGGTCTTCCATTCTTCACTGTCGATGTCCATAATACTTTCAAATTGTTCTGGCGTAAAATCAAGACCAGCCCAGTCAATGTCATCATAAGTTGGCATCCACCCAATCGGGCTCTCCACAGCATTTGCTCCCCCTCTGATCTTCAGTATGATCCATTTCAAGATGCGCATGTTTTCACTGAAGCCCGGCCAGATAAAGTTGCCATCCGTATCTTTTCTAAACCAGTTCACCCCGAAGATGCGTGGTGGAGCAGGAATATTTCTTCCAATCTGCAACCAATGATTGAAGTAATCACCCATATGATATCCACAGAATGGAAGCATGGCAAATGGATCACGTCTTACTTTTCCAATTTCACCAAAAGCAGCTGCTGTTGTTTCCGATCCCATTGTTGAAGCCAAATAAACACCATAAGCCCAATTGGATGACTGATATACAAGGGGAATAGTGGTGCTTCTTCTACCTCCAAATACAAATGCGCTGACTGGCACACCATTGGGGTTTTCCCACTCCGGATCAATAGCCGGATTATTTTTTCCTGAAACCGTAAAACGACTGTTGGGGTGCGCCGCTGGTTTGCCCGAAGTGTAATCATACTTCTCCCCTCTCCAATCCGTAAGGTTTTTTGGAGGTTCTTTAGTCATGCCTTCCCACCATACATCGCCATCTTCAGTGATCGCCACATTAGTGAAAATAGTATCTCTCGAAATGGTGGCCATGGCATTCGGATTCGTTTTTGCATTCGTCCCTGGAGCTACGCCAAAATATCCCGCCTCTGGATTGATGGCATAGAGTCTTCCGTCTTTACCTGGTTTGATCCACGCGATATCATCTCCAACGGTGGTTACCTTCCATCCATTCAATTCCGTTGGAGGAATCAGCATGGCAAAATTCGTCTTACCGCAGGCACTTGGAAATGCCGCCGCCACATAATCTTTTTTGCCATCGGGGCTTACTATACCCATGAGCAACATGTGCTCAGCTAACCAGTTTTCATCATTGCCCATTACCGACGCGATGCGCAAAGCAAAACATTTCTTACCCAACAGCGCATTGCCGCCATACCCCGATCCATAAGAAATAATGGAACGTTCTTCCGGATAGTGCACAATATACTTTGTTGTAGGATTTGTGGGCCACATTGCATCTTCCTGGCCAGGCGATAATGGCGCTCCTACGGTATGTAAACATTTTACAAATTCATCTTCAGCACCTAATACATCCATCACCCTTTTCCCAACGCGTGTCATGAGGTGCATGTTAACTACTACATATTCAGAATCTGTAATCTCAATACCGACCTGGGAAATATCAGAACCTACCGGGCCCATGCTGAACGGGATCACGTACATCGTTCTTCCTTTCATGCAACCACTTAATAAAGGTTGCAGCGTTTGTTTCATTACTTTTGGATCTACCCAATTGTTGGTTGGTCCGGCATTTTCCTTTCGCTTACTGCAAATAAATGTGCGGTCTTCTACCCGAGCCACATCGCTGGGATCTGAAAAGCAGGCAAAACTATTGGGGCGCTTTGCCGGATTCAACCGTATGAATGTGCCCTTGCTTACTAAATTTTCGCAGAGCGAATGGTATTCTTCAAGCGACCCATCACACCATTGGATTGCGTCAGGTGTGCAAAGTTCAATCATCTGATCAACCCAAATATTCAACTCATTATGTACCACCTTGTAAGTGGATTTTTGCATCGATTTATTAACCATATAATCGTCGGATAAAGTGCCAATTATGACGGCAAATTAAACAGGAAATAGTCAAAAAGAAATCGTTTCAAACGATTGAAATGAATTTTTGAACCGAAAGGCTAAATCGGGCACCAAATGTAATATTAATGAGGCTGAAGGGTAATGATTTACTTTCCTAAAATTCATAAACCACTATTTGCTACCCCCTTAATTCAGAGAAAGAATAATTTTCCTTATTCCCTACTTACAAAATGAATAGCATTGAATCCTTTTTATCAAAGAATCGTCTTTAAATAGTCAATACTGTTTTTTGTGCTCTCCATGGGCGTGGAAGGGTAGGTCTCCTGTTCCATAAAGAATTTCTTAAGTCCGGATTGCTTCGCCTTGGTAAACAGCATTTTAAAATCAATTGTGCCAGTACCAACGTCTGCATTGTTATTCCTATTAGTTTTATCCATGTCTTTTACATGCCATAGCGGAAAACGCTTTGGGTACTTTTCAAAATACTTCACCGGGTCATGTCCTGCATTGACAACCCAAAAAATATCCAATTCCCATACCACTAATTTCGGATCGAGTAATTCAAGCATATTTTCAAAAACCGTTTTGTCCCCTACCATTTCAAATTCAAACGCATGATTATGATAGCCAAATTGCAATCCATACTTTTTAGCTACCTCACCCGCTTTATTCAAAGCATCACAGGTTTTTTTCAATTCATCCAAAGAGCTGTAATATTTTTTATCCATCCAAGGCACGACTACATAGCTCTGGCCTAATAATTTTGCGTCATCACAGGCTTTCTCCCAGCCATTACCAATCATGTCAATTCCATAATGACCACTTACTGTCTTAAGTCCAATACTTTTAACGAAAGCTCCATACTCTGCCACCGGCATATCGAAAAGTTTGCCGTCTTTATAACCGTATGTTTCTGACTCTGTATATCCCATTGCTGCCACTTTCGTGAGAATTCCTTTCACATCACTCTTGATCACATCGCGCAGCGTATATAATTGCAAGCCAATAGCCCTTTTCTTTTTTGCTTCTGCAAAAGCAGGAATCATCATCAACCCGGCTGCAGCCAGTGAAGAAGTTTGAATAAATTTTCTGCGATCCATGTTGAGGTTTGTTTTAATTAAGGGTTATTCAAAAGGATTTATTATAACATTAAAAACTACTTATTGAGGAACCGTGGATTTGAATATAAATTGTTTTGTCCCTGAAAGCGAAGGCATTCCATTGGCGCCATTATCTTCGTAAGAAACGGTGAGGACATACGCTGAGGTAGGCGTTATTTTATCATTCGAAACCTTAGTAAACGAAGCATTTCCTGATAATGGAAGGGACACTTCTTTTTCCTCTTTAGCAAGCGATATAATATATTCCACTATTTCAGCTGCCTGAATTTTTGTTAGCTGAGGATGTGCAGCCATGGCCACATCTCCCCATACGCCAGATCCTCCTTTCAGAATTTTGTCACTAAGAATATCCACAGCTCTTACATCTTTTGCATAACGCATAGCCACCTGACGATAAGACGGTCCTGCCGAACGCTCATCCATTAGATGACAGGCTTTGCAATCGCTTTCTGCCATGGTCAATTTACCCGGGAGCTCAGCCCGCTGGTGACCTTGTGCAATTCTCGTCATATCATATCCTTGTGGATGGAAATCTAGCGTAACGCGCACCCTATTTGCAGGGATTTTTCCATCGGAAGTACTTCCATCTTCCTTGTCGGTTACGGTTACCTGATAATGCGCTTCACCGCCTGGTGTAAATTGAGCATCCCCATCAACGGTAATATCAATAACCGGAGGCTCATTACCTGCAACGACGTTAACGTCAGCAAAAGAATTAGCGCCATGAGTATCGGTTAATGTTACTTTCGGGCGATAGATCCCAGCCTTATCAAACGTGTAGGAAAATTCACCGTTTGTTGATTTCAATACCTTACCATCAATCTCCAACTCGTATGTTATTGCATCACCATCCGGATCGATGCTTTCACTTGCGGAAAAATTTACGGTCAGCGGAAGCGCTCCCGCATTTTTGCTTGCTTTGAATTTAACATTTGGAACACGGTTTCCTTTATTGAAATCAATGCGAGACAACTTTGCATCCAGGTTCTTATAATTCCAACGCCTTCCATACTCCAACGTGTATAATTTTCCATCAGGGCCAAAGGCCATGTCAATCGTATTATCCCATTGAACACCATCCATAAAGGGTTCAATATCTACAATCGATCCAGTTTCATCCATGGTAACCAATCGCATCCAATTACGCATCCAATCGTACATAATCAATTTGCCGTCAAAATAATCAGGGAATGAGCCCTCTCTGCTTTTATAATTTTCAGAATAATAAACCGGGCCTGCCATGGCGTTTCGACCACCAGTTTTCATCAGCGGAAAATCGGGTGACACCGCATATGGATACCAGATAAATGGTGGGCTCACCGGCGGCAATTCAGTTTTGCCTGTATTATTCGGTGATGTGTTAATGGGCTTATTCGGATCATGTCGTGGACCAATGGTCTTTTTTTCAAAGTCATATTTCGCATAAGCATAATTATTACCAACAAACAAAGGCCAACCAAAGTAACCTGCCTTCTTCGCTTGATTTAATTCGTCATAACCACGAGGACCACGTTCAGCATCATCATTTCCAGCATCTGGACCCACCTCACCCCAAAATAAGTAACCTGTCTTCTGATCGATTGAAATCCGGTAAGGATTACGATTACCCATTACATAAATTTCCGGACGGGTTTTCTCTTCACCTTTCGGGAATAAGTTTCCCTCCGGTATTGTGTAGGTGCCATCCGGTTCAGGATGGATGCGTAATATTTTTCCCCGCAGATCATTCGTGTTAGAAGAAGATCCTAACGCATCAAAAGGAGAACGACCAGGTCTTTCATCAGAAGGACTAAATCCATCCGATTCAAATGGATTCGTATTATCGCCAGTAGATAAATATAAATTCTTGTCCGGGCCAAAAACAATTGATCCAGCCGTATGGCAGCATGTCACACGTTGTGTGGCCACTTCAAGCATTAATTTCTCTGAGCCCTGATCAATTTTTTCACCATCAAATACAAACCGTGATAACACATTGGCGGATTTTTCCGGATGTGAATAATAGATGTAAATCCATTTATTTTTTTCAAAGTCCGGATCATGCGCAAGTCCCAACATGCCATCTTCAAATTTTGACATAATATTGAAGGTGTTAATTATCCGAATCGAATCCGTTTGAGGGTCATACAATTTCACATTGCCATGGCGTTCCAAAAACATGATACGGCCATCAGGAAGAATATCCATTTCCGTTGGCTCATCAAAGTAAGAAGCCAGTACAACTTTTGTAAACCGGTCAGGTTCCGGCATCTTCTTGATCTTTGCTTTCGAGAAGTCAGTTAATTTTTCTCCCATTGCATAAACAATGCCTTGATAAACATGATCCAGGAAAAGTGAATCCGTATAAGATTCAGGGGTGTGCCCCATGCCGGTGTAGAATGAACGGCCCCCATCAAAATCATGATACCATGCTATCGGATGATTGTCACCATTTTCTCCGCCTTCATAGGATGATTCATCCAACATGAACAACGGAATAATGTCCGTCGAGATTTTCTTGTAATTATATAACTCATCTTTCCGTATCCATTCATCCGGCAAATCGATTCCGTTACCAAACGATTTTACTTTTCTGAATTTTGCTTGTTGTTGCTGCGGATGACTTTTAAAATAAGCTCCTACTAATTTT
>JAHEMS010000208.1 GCA_024643595.1 Bacteroidota bacterium | reverse complement strand
TGAACATCAGCACATTCATATCCACATTTCTACGGCAGGCATGGATGAAGTGATTGCCACCGATGCTCATGTTATCACCATCACCGGTTACTACCCACACGCTTAAATCAGGACGGGCAATTTTTAATCCACTTGCGATGGGCAGTGCGCGTCCATGGATTCCATGAAACCCGTAAGTATCAATGTAATAAGGAAACCGTCCTGAGCATCCTATTCCTGAAATGAATACAATTTTCTCCTTGGGTATGCCTAACTCCGGCATAAGGCGTTGTGCCGGAGACAATACAGAGATAGCACCGCAACCGGCGCACCACCGTACATCTACGTCTGGTTTGTAATCTTTAGAGGTTGTGTGCGTATCTCCGGAGTGAGGCTTTTGTATGATTTGATCTATGAGTGTCTTCATTGTGTTTTCTTGATTAAAGGTCAACGGGTATATCTTCCATCGATTTATTTGCTTCCCAATTTTTCAGATTCTCCAGGGAAAGGAGAACGGACAATTTCTCTTCCAGTTCTGACGACTTAAATGGCTTGCCTTGAACTTTATTGATGCCAATCACTGGCTTTAAGTATTTGGCCTGAATCAGGTTTTTCAATTGACCTAAATTCAATTCCGGGATCACCACACGATCAAACCGGTGAAGGATATCACCCAGATTTTTTGGGAACGGATTCAGGTAGCGCAAATGAGCGTGGGAAATTTTATGACCCAGGGCCTGCATCTTTTCAACAGCGATTTTTGCCGCGCCATAGGTGCTGCCCCAACTCAATAATAATAAGTCACCTTCTGCTGCACCGGCCAACTGAAGGTCAGGAATATCATTGGCAATATTGTCCACTTTTTTCTGCCTGGTTTCAACCATCTTCTGGTGATTCAATGGATCCGTACTGACCACCCCACTGCCATCTTCTTTTTCCAAACCACCAATACGGTGTTCCATACCTTGCATACCAGGAATAGCCCATAATCGAGCTAATGTTTCGGGATCACGCAGGTAAGGTTTGAACGTAACAGCGTCAGAAGCGAAGTTAGGTTGAATTTCAGGTAACTTATCGATTTCCGGTATGCGCCAGGGTTCTGAAGCTTGCCCGATATACCCATCGGTTAGCAACATTACAGGAGTCATATACTTGAGCGCGATGCGGGCTGCTTCCAATGTCATTTCAAAACAATCAGAGGCGCTGGCGGCTGCCAGTACCGGCATTGGCGCTTCGCCATGCCTACCATACATCGCTTGCATTAAATCACTTTGTTCAGGTTTTGTGGGCAATCCGGTTGACGGTCCTGCGCGTTGCACATCAACGATAATCAATGGCAACTCAGTCATGATGGCAAGACCAATCGCTTCCGTTTTGAGGGATAGCCCAGGGCCACTGGTGGTGGTCACTGCGAGGCTTCCGCCAAAGGCGGCGCCAATTGCACTGGTAATGCCGGCAATTTCATCCTCCGCCTGAAGATGCTTTACACCATATTTTTTATAGCCTGAAATGGCATGAAGAATATCGGTGGCAGGAGTGATCGGATAGGAGCCTAAGAAAAGCGGAAGGTGAGCTTTTGTTGCTGCCACCACCAATCCAAGTGCTACCGCCTGGTTGCCCGTTATACTACGATACTTTCCAGGAGGTAAATCAGACCTGTCGACGATATATTGTTTTCTGAATTCAGGGTTTTTCTCCGCAAAGTTCCATCCGCCTTGAAGGGCATGAACATTCGCCAGAATTACGTCTTCCTTGCCTTTAAATTTCTTATTGATCCAGGTGACGGTGGGTTCCAGGGGCCTGTTAAACAACCAATAGGTAACCCCCAAGGCAAAAATGTTTTTAGTGCGTTGGATTAACTTTGAAGGAACATCAACCTCAATGAATGCTTTCTTTAGTTCCTTAGACATATCGATGCCAAATACATTATACTTGGCCAGGCTGCCGTCTTCCAGCGGATTGTTGGCATAGCTTGCCAGCTTTAGACTTCTGGCATCAAATCCCTCAGTATTAACAATGATAAGTCCTTGTTCCCGAACGTTAGCGAGATTGACCTTTAATGAAGCTGCATTCATCGCCACGAGTACATCAACAAAATCACCAGTGGTATGTATATTCTTAGCGCCGAAATGAACTTGAAAGGCACTGACGCCATAGAGCGTACCCTCTGGGGCTCGTATCTCTGATGGATAATCGGGAAAAGTATTTACTTCGTTTCCGGCAAAGCCGGAGGTATCAGAAAATTGTGTTCCAACCAACTGCATTCCGTCTCCGGAGTCACCGGCAAAGCGCACGGTAACTTCATCCAGATGTTCAACTAGCTTGTTCATAGCAATTCAAGTGTATTTAAATTTCACTGGTATAAGATTCCGAATTTTAAAGCCACCAATCCATGACAAAAATCATGCATAAGAATGATTATTCAGTTAAAATGAGGGTGACTTTTATACTATATGAAGAGAAAGATGGACTATCCTGCTGGAATATGACAGCAAAAGTGAGTGAATAGTGAATCACTTTTTATTTGTATTATTGACTGTAACTAATCGACAACAAATGAAATTGAGAGGACTATTGCTCAGCTTATTATCACTATTCCTGTTGGAGTCTCATGCTCAGAAAATGGATGGATTGGATAAAAGCCCCATGGACATGGCTTATTATCCCGATAATTTTGCCCACGATCGAAAATTTGCGCCTAAGTTAATTGGGGATATGCCTGCGATCATCAGGGTGACCTACAGTCGCCCAGCTAAAAAAGAGAGAGCTATATTCGGAAAACTAGTACCCTATAACGAAGTATGGAGAACAGGCGCCAATGAAGCGACTGAAATTAAATTTTATCGAGATGTAACGATTCAAGGTAATCCCATAAAAGCGGGGACCTATTCGCTCTTCACTATTCCAGGTGAAAAAGAATGGACATTGATTTTTAATAATGATTTAGATGTATGGGGAGCCTATACCTATAATCAAGACCAGGACGTATTGCGGGTTAATGTTCCGGTTAAACGATCCGAAAAAGTGATTGAAGATTTTTCAATCAAATTCAAGAAAGTGAAAGATAATGAGACTTTAATGATGATGGGCTGGGATAGTACGTTGATCGAAGCGTTGATTTCATTTTAGCACGATCAGTTGCCAGCCTCAATTCCAATGCCATCAATCAGGTAAGGATTATTTTTATCAAAGCGAAGTTTAAAAGTTCCTATAAGTCCGTCACCGTTATTGAGAACCATCTCAAGATTTTCATCTTTTGATTTGATGGATATGATTTTGCTGCCACCGAAATCTTCATGAAGGCGCGCAAGCATTTTCGCTTTGGCTTCCAGCTTATCGACTTCGTTTATTTCCTGTGAGGAAGAAGAGACTGTTCCATTTTCGTCACTTTGCACCTTCATGATTTGTTGCTTATCGATAAGTGCCTGGGTGTAGTTTTCTTTAATAAACTTAATCCACGCTGGTTTGTCACTAAGATTGATTACCCGATGCATTTCGTGAGCACGTTTTTCCATCATGGTGGACATTGATTCCTGCGCCAGGGAGATTAGGCTGGTAGCCAGTAATAAGAGTAGTAGATGAAGTGATTTCATAGATAAAAACTGATAGTATGTAATCGATCAGTGCAGGAAGATACTATTATTTATTGTCATTAAATCTTCGATATAACCGCCAGGTAAGATGAATGGTATTTGACGTCTAAATCGGTGTCTGTAATCCATGTTACATACACTTATGATTGTAATCATAATAAGTGATGATACGTTTCATGTTACAATGAATAAGGAACGATGACCTTTGATCCCATAAAATCTTCGGGTACAAAATAATTAAACAGGATACTATGAAAAATTATATTGTTGTTTTGTGTTTATCGCTGATATCAATCTATGGCTTCGCGCAGACAGGTCATATTATGCAAGGGGTGGGAGCAACCAATATGTCGATGGGTGGGGCTTCCACGGGCCAACCGCTTGATATCAACGGAGCCTTATTATGGAACCCCGCTTCAATTTCTACTTTCGATAGCAGAATAATTTCCATTAATGCGGGCGCATTTTTTTCTTCTCCCAAATTATCTTCTTCAATGCCAGCCGGAATGCTAGGGCCAGGTGCCCCAGCTGTAAGTGGAACGACTGAAGATGATCGTGGCACATCCATTATGCCAGCACTGGCGGTCGTTTTCGGAAAGCCTGACAGTAAGCATACGTTTGGTATTTCTGCTTTTGGGATCAGTGGGTTCGGTGTAACTTTTCCAGAAGAATCCAATAACCCACTCAGCAATAGCTTTAATCCGACCAAATCGTCCAATCCCGTAAACTATCCTCAACAAGCGGGAGGATTCGGACATTTGCAATCGGACTATATGTTATTGCAAGTTGGTATTACCTATGCCTATAAGGTTTCTGATAAATTATCACTTGGCATCCAACCCACTTTTAATTATTCATCGCTGCAATTGAAACCCAATCCACTTTCTTCACCCAGCATGACGCTTGGTTATCCCACCACCGATAAGGCTTCGGCGGTCGGTTATGGAGCGCAGGCGGGTATTTTCTTTGATTCTCAAACCGGATTTAAACTGGGCGTTGCCTATAAGACTCCCCAGTATTTCGATAAATTTGAATTCAATAATACCTATCTCGATAACTCAACGGCACCTGTTAATACATTCACTATGAATTACCCGGCTATTGCCTCCATAGGAACTGGGTTTTCAAAAGGAGTTATTGATCTTGCTCTCGATTATCGGTATGTATTTTATTCTACCACAGAAGGATTTGAAGCCAAAGGATGGACAAACACAGCCTCAGTTCAAGGCTTCGGTTGGAAAGATATGTCCATTGTTTCATTTGGCCTGCAGTATAAAGGTCTGAATAAACTGCCGATTCGTTTAGGATATACCTATTCCACTAATCCAATCAATAGTGACCTGGCATTTTTCTCTACACCGGCAACAGCCATTATCAAAAATGCTTTTCAAGTTGGATTCGGATATGAGTTTACAGATCGCCTGGTTTTAAATGGCGTGTATCATTATGGAACCAGCAGTGGTGATACCCGCGGTCAACTACTAAATCCTATGGCAGTAAGTTCAGGTAATCCTTACGGAGCGCTACCCGGAACATCAGTATCCTATTCCATGACTACAAGTATGGTCATGTTTGGAATTAATTATACGTTAAAAAAATAGAGAGGAGCGATGGTAATATTCTCTGGCTTGTTTAGGTGTTTCATCCCTATGTAAATAAGTCAGAGAATATTTTTTTATTCTTTTAAGACCCCTTAGAATTGATAGACTACAGCATTAATATTCATGCCGGCGCCAACGGAAGTAAAGACTACTTTATCCCCCGGGTGAATATGCTGATCAACAAATTTATTTTTTAACATTCGGTCAAGCAGGGTAGGGATCGTGGCCACTGAGCTGTTTCCTAACCAGGATATCACCATGGGCATTATGCTTTTGTTGTCGAATTCTAGACCGTAAAGCTTAAAGAGCCGCTTCAGAATAGCTTCATCCATTTTTTCATTGGCTTGATGGATCAAAACTTTCTTTATTTCAGACAAGTGAATATTGGCTTTATCGAGCGCTGTCTGTACCACGTGTGGAACATGATTCAATGCAAATTCATAGAGTTTGCGCCCATTCATTTTAATAAATATATCCTCGCCCTTATCTGCTGTATTGAAAGAGCGATCCATATTCAGTAGCAAGGCATGTTCACTCGCCCAGGTTTGTGTTTTGTGTGATATAATGCCTTCATTGCCATGACGGCCTTCAAGGATCACTGCACCGGCGCCATCGGCATAAATCATGGAGTCTCGATCATGCGGATCAATAACCCTGGAAAGAGTTTCAGCCCCGATGATGAGACATCGTTTGGCATCGCCGGATTGAATGTAATAGTTGGCCTGAATAACTCCTTCAAGCCATCCTGGGCAGCCAAATGGAAGATCATATGCGACACAATCAGGATTTCTTATTTGCAATAGGTACTTTATACGAGAAGCCAGTGACGGTACAAAGTCAATACGATTGCTTTTGTAGGCAACATCACCAAAGTTATGGGCAACGATAATATAATCGAGCGATTCCTTATCAATGGCTTTTGCTTCAAGTGCATTTTGTGCGGCAAGAAATCCCAGGTCAGATGCTTTTTGTTCTGGTCTGGCATAGCAGCGTTCTTCAATGCCGGTAATTTCTTTAAATTTTCCTACAATGCTTGCAGTGTCTTTATTGATCGGGGAACCATCCTTTTCTAAAAAGGTATGATTAAGAAAATCCTGGTTGCGTACTTTTATTTCAGGAACATAACTTCCTGTTGAAATAATTACTGCTTTAAGAGTAGAATCCAATACGGAAGGTATAAAAATTAAAAAATCACTTATTGTGGTTTCAAGGTAATAGCATCGTCATCCATGTGCAATCATTTAACCTAATTTACTTTAGTGAATTAACGGTCGTATGGGAGAACCAATACCTACTTCTGCAAATAATTATGATATGATAAAAGTCATAGTTCGTCTACCATAAGATCTATAATATTGAGCTGACATTGAATG
>JAHEMS010000207.1 GCA_024643595.1 Bacteroidota bacterium | reverse complement strand
CGATAAAGACGTAAAGATGAAAAATTACTTTGCTTTCATCGATAGCCTGGCCGCGAACTCCATGGACTCTTCATTCACTATGAAAGAGTATGTTCTTGTGGCTTCAAATCCATGGATAATCGACTCGTTAAGATGCCTTAATTACTATTACCAAAAAGAGAAAGGTCTATTTATATATGATCACTCGCAACAAGTAATTTTTCATGCTGGAGATAGCTTGTTGATTCCTGACCCTATTTCTGCCTCATCGATTATCAATAAATTATCGTCGACAAAAATTGATATTAACTTACCGGAATATAAGTTACGCATAATGCAAGGGGCTGATACCGTATTCACCTGTACGATCAGAATAGGTCAGAATAAAAATAAGTACCTGGAATTTTATCAAAAGGAGTTTGACTTACGTACGCCTATAGGTGAAGGTGAAATTGCTGAGGTCCGGAAAAATCCTAAATATATTGACCTTCAAACTGGTGAGGAATATATAGAAACCAATCGCGATGATGGCCGAAGAACTAAAATGCCGATCATCCCTTCGCTAACACCTACTATAAATGGAAAAATAATCGGAACATTAATTCATGCTACAACCAACCCGAAAAGTCTGGGCAAGGCTTACTCACATGGGTGTATCGGCACCAGTGAACCAGATATCTGGTCCATTTACTACTATGCTCCTATCGGAACAAAAGTTAGATTTCGTTATGATCTGGAGGTGAAAGATGAGCTCGGAAAGATTAATAAATTCAGAGACATTTATCATCGTGGTGATTGAAATCTACCGGTTCATCGCCTTCCAGCGGTTCACCATTTCCTCTTTCCTGGCGCTTAGCTTATCAACGGCAGTCATTGCCTGACTTGTTGGTTTGGCATCTGCTCCCTGAAGTATAGCCATCATGTACAAAAATTTATCCTGCATCCCTACAACAGTCTCTTGTGATAATGTTTCTTCTGTAATTCTGCCATACGTCACATCAGGATTATCTGGGGAACCTGATCCTCTTATGGCCATAAACTGCTCTTTCTTGCCCTTACGCCACTTGACTTTCGGATCCATTAACTTCGCATCAATTGCCTCCCGAATAACCTGCAGCTCATGATAAGCATGATAACACATTATGGAATAATCCGTTTGCTGACGAAGATCAATATCACTGATGGCTACGCGCGGATCAAGTTTAACAATAATGGGTTGTTCAACAACCACACTATCTATGGTAAGCCTAACTACATAGGTGCCTGGATGTACGTAGGGGCCTTTGGGATCTGTTGGTGTATTTTTATATACCGCAGCAATAGAAAGCTGGCGAGGAGCTCCTTTCGGTTCAGCATATCGTAAATCCCATATGAAACGATGATGACCAACATTAGTGGATAACTGCTGTTGCGTCCTGAACCAATATAATGGATATTGGAGCATCAGAGAGTCTATTTGTTCAGGCAAGTCTTTACTACTGTATTGCCTGATCACTTCACGATTCCTGGTTAGTATATCAAGATGAACCTCACTAGCTGGCATACCAAGGTAATAATCCAGTATCGCTCCGTCTGGTGGGTTTTGTCCAGCTGGTTCTTCTGGGGGCATCGGGGTATCGTTAAATTGGTTAAAGCGAACACGGGTGGCTGGCACTGGGTGAAAGAGGTAGTTTTCCTTTGCATTAAATCTGGCTAAACTTCTCAGCGTACTAATATTATCCATGATCCAAATTGATCGACCATGCGTGCCCACCACCAGGTCATTTTCATGAACTACCAGATCACGAATGGATGTAGCCGGCATATTGTTGCGAAGAGATTGCCAGTTTTCTCCATCATCGGCTGAAAAATAAACTTCTCGTTCGGTGCCGGCAAATAGCAATCCTGCTTGTTTCGGATCTTCGCGGATAGTATTTACAGGACCTATATTGTGCATTCCATTGGTGATTTCTTTCCAGGAAGCTCCACCATCGTGAGTCCGGTATACGTGTGGCCTCATATCATCCTTCCGGATGGCATTAACAGATATATAAGCTGTATTCTCATCAAAATGACCCGCATCAATTTGAGAAACTTTATCCCACGAGCTAAGCGATGATGGAGTAACTTCTTTCCAGGTTTTTCCTCCATTTGTGGTTAGATGTACCAGCCCATCATCCGTTCCCGCCCAAATGATTTCCTTCTTCAGCGGAGATGGAGCCAATGCGTAAATGACACCGCGCTGCTTCAGGGCAGTCACAGAATCGATACTGAAGTCTCCAATAGAAACAGGTACTTCCGGTCTTTTTCGAGTAAGATCAGGGCTTATAATTTCCCAATGATTGCCCCCGTTATTCGTTTTCCACAAAACATTAGTAGCAAATAGTAACATGCTTGGGTCAGCCGGATGAAACATCAAGGGAAGCGTGCGTAACATTCTATAATTCCCTGAACGAAGTGCTTCTGGCGCTACATTTTGCGATTGTCCGGTTGTCTTATTAAAACGTGTTATTTTTCCTCCATAAATAATATTTGGGTCTTTGGGATCAGGCGCCACATAAGCATATTCATCCGCACCCACTCCCATCCAGTCGCGGAAAGAAATCTGGCCCCCTGCACCGCGGCTAGCAGTCCCGATTGCACCACTCTCTTGCTGTCCACCATATACCCAATAGGGAAACTGATTATCAGTACTCACGTGATAAAGTTGAGCCGTTGGTTGATTGTACCATGAACTCCATGTTTTGCCTCCGTTAACCGTTACAACGGCTCCCTGGTCAGCGGCAAATAGCATGATCTCTGGTTGTATTGGGTTTATCCAGATACGATGATAGTCATCGCCACCTGGGGCACCTTTGAATGAAGTCCATGTATACCCTCCATCATCAGAACGATAGCAAGCGACGTTGGCAGAATAAACAACATCGGGGTTTTCAGGATGTACCTTCACTTCAGCAAAATCACTGCCTCGACCGTATATTCTGCCATCGGTGGAGACTTTCTTCCAGCTTTCACCTGCATCTTCACTGCGATAAAGTCCTGAATGTTCATTAGCATCTACTGTGGCGTAAATTCTTTTAGGGTCACTGGGTGAAATGCCTATACCTATTCTCCCCAAGCCCTGGTCACCGGTTGGTAAGCCCTGCAATAGTTGCTTCCAGGTATTGCCGCCATCTAATGATTTAAAGAGCCCACTTTTAGTTCCTGTGAATGAGCTGTTTTCCCACGGACCTTCGCGATGTTCCCATAGATCTGCGTAAATAATTTCCGGATTGGTGGGGTCAAATTCAACCTGTATCGCTCCCGTGTTATGATTAATGTATAATACTTTTTCCCAGGTCTTGCCACCATCTCGCGTGCGAAAAACGCCACGCATTTCATTAGCGCCATAAGGATGGCCCAATCCGGCCACAATCACGATATCAGGATTTAAAGGGTGGACCAACACCCGACCAATTTGCTGCACATCATTCAATCCGATATGCTCCCAATTTTTTCCTCCGTCTGTGGATTTAAACATGCCATCACCCACACCCAGGTCAGGACGATGCAGCCCTTCACCGCTTCCGACATAAATAACGTCTGGATGAGATGGAGATACTGCTACATCACCCACAGAGCCGGTTGGCGCGCTATCAAAAATTGGTTTCCAGGTCCGGCCATAGTCGTCGGTTTTCCAAACTCCACCATTATTCACACCTGTATAAAACACATTTGGCTGAGATGGAACTCCAACAGCACCTACCGTCCTGCTCGCCCTGAATGGCCCAACAAGCCGGTATTGAAGATCCTGATAATGAGAAGCTGGAATAGGTTGTGCGAAAGAATAAAAAGTGGCCAACATGCCACAGAAAATAGCAAGCTGTCTATACATAGCTCTGAATTAAGCCTCAGTTTAGCCATTCTAAAACAGAATCACAACTGAATGTTTTTATGTAATTTTTTTTTCCTATTCTGACCTCAGGCATTTTACTGGATTGACGCCTGCTGCTTTAATAGCCTGCCACGCAACGGTTGTCCAGGCGATTACAAGAGCAATTACACCTGCGGAAATAAAGTACCAGCTGCTAAGCTCAATATGAAAAGCGAAGCGCTCCAACCACTTATTCAAAAGCCAATAACTGGCAGGGATACCAATGAAGATCGATAACAAAACCATTTTGGTGAAGTCGCCTGAAAGTAATATGACTATGTTAGCAGAAGACGAACCCAATGCTTTTCGGATACCGATTTCCTTCAATCTTCGTTCGGCAGTAAATGCCGCAAGTCCAAATAATCCAAGGCAAGAGATCAGCACCGCCATGCTGGCAAAGTAACCGGAAAGTGTTGCAACCCGTTGTTCTGCGGAGTACATCTTCGCATACTCCTGGTCCTGAAACTTGTATTCAAATGAAAAGCCCGGGTTATAGTTGGCGTAGAAGTTAGCTAATGCGTCGAGCGTTTCCTTCTCCCGCCCTGCTTCCATTCGAATGGCAACATTCCATGTTGCATCTGGCAGCAACCGGAAGAAGAGTGGATTTACAATTTCATGCATGGATTGAAAGTGGAAATCCTTCACCACTCCAATAATCTCCAGTTTATATTCCCCCCATAAATTAATGGATTTACCTATCGGGTCCTTCATGTTCATAACCCGGATGGCGGCTTCGTTAAAAATTACCTTAGACGTATCCGTACTATAATCTTCAGAAAAAGATCGACCTTCTATCATTTCTATCCCCATCGTTTCAATTAATCCATAGTTAACTGTAATATTTTCGAACAGAATATTATCCGTTGGATTTTTACCTTCCCACTCCAGTCCGCTGGTATTGTTATTTCGCCCCAACATACTATGACCTAAGCTCGAAGCATTAACTACCCCTGGAATCTTTTTTACCTCCTGAATGAACGTACTCACATTACCGGCGACCTTCCCTTCAATGGGAATTTGGATCAAGTGCTCTTTGTTGTAGCCAAGATTTTTGGATTGAACAAAGTCAATCTGCTTATAAATTACAAGCACCGAGACAATGAGGATCACTGATAAGAAAAACTGAAATACCACCAGTCCTTTACGCGCCCACAATTCACCCCATGACCCCTGAACTACACCCTTCAGAACCGCTGCCGGTTTAAATCCGGACAGGAATACGGCAGGATAGCTACCAGCAATGATTCCTGTTAGAAGTGTAATTGCCGAAAACCAGGTAATCAATTCGAGATCATTAACCGACAACGAAATCTTCTTTTGTGTAATCACATTAAAATGAGGCAGAAAAAGCCATACAATCGTCAATGCAAGTATAAGTGCTATTAGCGAAGTAAGGAGTGATTCACTTAGGTATTGCAGAATCAGTGACTGACGTTGCGCCCCAACCGATTTCTTGATGCCAACAGCCTTCGCTTTGCGTGACGCTTGTGCCGTTGAAAGGTTCATAAAATTAATGCAGGCAATGATAAGAATAAATATGGCGATGATGGAGAACAATTGTACATACTCGATTCGTCCACCGGTTTGTTTTCCATTATCATATCGACCATACAAATAATTTTCTGAATAGGGCTTTAGGAATAAGGTAACATTAGAGTCTTCAGAACGCGGCTTAATAAAATCCTTTATTTTATCGGTAACCATGGAAGCATCACTTCCATCACGTAAAACCACATAGGTGGATGGACCATTATTACCCCATTCGGTGACCCACTCATTATCATCTTTGAATCGTTCAAAGGAGAGCACAAAATCAAACTGAAAGGAAGAGCTCGTTGGAACTTCCTCAAAAATGCCGCTCACCTGAAATGATTCCTTATGCTGAAACTCAACCATTTTCCCAACGGCATTTTCTTCTGAACCAAATAACTTTCTAGCGAGCTGTCGGGAGATAACCATAGAAAGCTTGTCTTGAAGCACCTTATCTGGATTGCCTTCAATTAAGTGATAGGAAAAAATATTGAAGAAATCTGGCCCTACATAAAATCCATTCGCTTTTACATTATGTTCTTTAATGGACATGGTAGAGGGGTTGATCCACGTGGTGGTGGCAGCATATTCAATCTCAGGAATTTCTTCCTTTAAGGTTTCTGCCAAAATCCCTGGTGTGGAGGTCGTGGTCATAATCTCATCGGCATACTGTTGGAATTCCATGACCTGAAATAGTCGTGCGTCTTTTTCATGGAATTTGTCCATGCGCAATTCATCCCTTACCCATAAATAAATCAATAAGGTGCAAACCAATCCTGCCGAAAGGCCAATCAGATTAATAAAAAAGTAGCTTTTATTTCTAACGACATTGCGATAAAAGAGCAGAATATTATGTTTCAGCATGAGGTTGTATTAACTAGTAATAGGGAAATGACAGGGCAAACATAAAACCGTTGCACGCTTTATCGAAGATACCTTAAGAAATTGTAAATGATACCACTGAAAAAATTATAGTTATTCAAGCAACTACGTCCATTTTCCAATAAGAGTAACCATCCCGCAAAGATTCTTATTTTAGCAATGGCGCATACCGTTGATTCATTTATATTTATCCATCTTATGATTTATCAATGCTTAAGCACTATTGGAATACCGCCATTCGAAATTTAATTCGCAACAAACTTTTCACTTTCATC
>JAHEMS010000206.1:3554-6603 GCA_024643595.1 Bacteroidota bacterium | reverse complement strand
TTTAATGTTTTAGCAACAAACGGTATATGTTCACAGGAATTGTCAACTACAATAACCGTGTTGGTTAATGCTGGTCCAGATAAGACGCTTGCTGTCGTACCTCAAGACCCTTCGGTGTGTAATGGAAAAAGTACGGTAGTACAAGTGCTGAATACAGAACCTGGCATCATTTACCAGTTACGCGATGATGCAGACAACTCTGCTGTTTCCGGTGATACTTTTGGAAATGGTGGTACTATATTATTACCTACGGGTCCGGTAACAGCTGACCGTACTTTCAATGTGCTTGCCTCGAATGCTCTTTGTTCAATTCAATTGACAACTAAAGTTACAGTAACGTTGAAAGCCATTAATGACCCAACCTGTTCTAACTGTTCTTCTGTTGTGGTAAATACAATTAATCCTACAAAAGTTACCTGTAATGCCACCGTTCCGGATGGATCAATCGAATTTGATATTCAACCACCAGTTCCAGTGGTGAATATTATGGGCGTAGAAATCCAGATTAGTGGACCTACCCCTAAAACACAAACTAATAATTTTGTATTTACCGGGTTGGCTGCTGGAGATTATAATTATACCGTTACTTATGGAGACAAGAATAACCCGGAATGTATCAAGACAGGTACTTTTGTTATCGAGGTAAGCCGGTTGCCTGATCCGGTTGATTTTGATTTGTCTGTGAATGAATTTGATTGCCTGAACAATGAAGGATCAATATCCCTTACTAATTTCACGGGCGCCTCCAGTACAGATTATTCATATTCAGTGCTTAGTAATGGAGTGATATTTACTCAGGGTGTAATTTCATCCTCATTATCTTCTTTTATTGTTAAGGATCTGGATATCGAAAATTATGAAATTCAATTAAGTCAAGACCAGCAAGCAGTGAATGGTTGTGTTGGGGTAGTATTGTCTCCATTAGTCAACTTTGTAATAGCGCAACCTGTTGGCGGTTGTGGGGTAATTATCCCCAATGTATTCACACCCAATGGTGACGGCTCCAATGATGTATTTGAAATACGAAATCTTCCTGCCAATTCAAGTGTAGCCATCACGAATCGATGGGGTAAAGAGGTGTATTATTCAGGAGATTACCAAAATAACTGGTCAGCCGATAATACATCGGATGGTATTTATTATTTCAGAATTATAGCTGAGGGCGAAGTCCACACAGGTTGGGTCGAAATTCTTCGTTAATTTATTTCGGATAGAAACTTCATTGTATCAACCCCATCGGAGTAATCGGCTAATTCAGGAAATTGCGCCTTACCAAATGGAACACTCTCCTTATACCAGCCATGAGCTGAAACCATACATTGGATCTTATTCCGCTGGGCTAATAATTTTTTCTTCAAATCGGAAAGTGTTGTGTAGGTTTCAAAATAAACCACTGATATAGGGGATACCAACTGATTATTTTGAGTAAGAAGAATAAATCCGTTATCCAGATGAGGCGTTTTATTCATCAGTAAGATAGATTTTTGGTAATCATAATTATTGGCGTATTTGTGATGATGTATAATTTCTTTATAATCTTCCCAGGACTCAAAGAGATTGTTGAATTCATATCCCTCTGGCACAAATAATTTGGATACATTTCTGCACCCTAATCCAAAATAACTAAAAACATCCTGGGCGAGGTCTTTCAATTGAGGTTTTTCTTCCTCACCCATGATAATGGCCACTGAAGAGCGATTTTTCCGAATGATATGTGGAATTTTTCTGAAGTAGAATTCAAAATAACGAGCTGTATTGTCACTGCCGGTGGCAATCATTCCATCAATATTTTTAAGACGTTCTTCAAAATGTACACTGTCTTTAAATCGAGGCTCTAATTCAATTAGCCATGCATGAATTACGGGTAATAGATAAGCGTCCTGTGTGCTTAATTTTATAACTGCTTGATGGCCTGACAGGAGAACGCATAAATAGTCATGAAACCCTACCAGGGGAATATTACCCGCCATAGCCATTCCTATCTTTATATTTTTCTTCGTTGATTCGGAGTAGCTCTTTACCCATCTGGTAAGGTTGTTTTCTTTAAGGAGGTATGTAATACCAGATAATGAAAGGTTGATCGAATCGGGAGTAAACCACGGATTACTGCGAGCAACGTGCTGGTGAATCGTCTCTCTTTCTTTATTGGAAAGATTATCAATTTTTCCTCCGAGTCTTGTAAACGCATTGATTCTTTCTTCTAATTTCATAATTCAGTAAACCTTTAGAGTAGCCTGGTTGTTTTGAGAGTTGATTTTGCTGACTTATTTTTGTGGCAAAAGTACAGGGTAAGCCCTTAATTACTGATTATCATGGCAATAAAGATTACAGACGAGTGTATAAACTGCGGAGCTTGTGAGCCAGAATGCCCTAATACGGCAATTTATGAAGGTGGAAGGGAATGGAACTGGGCCGGAGGCACAGCGCTGACCCAGGTTGAAATGGAGGACGGCTCTAAGATTGATGCTAATTCTAACCAAACACCTGTTTCTGATGAGTTTTATTATATCGTATCAGGGAAATGTACGGAATGCACAGGATTTCATGAAGAACCTCAATGCGCGGCCGTTTGTCCTGTTGACTGTTGTGTACCTGATCCTGATATGGTTGAATCCAAAGAAGAGTTATCGGCTAAAAAAGCCTGGCTTCATAATGAACAACTTCAATCCTGATAATTTTAAGACTCAATAGTTACTTCATTTTTGATCGCTTGATCATGTAGGCCTGAAGTACTTCAAAGTAACCATCGTGGATGTTAGCAGAGATAAAATCAATCTTTAATTGATTACACTTCATTTTTAAGCTTTGGTGATATTGTTTTAATTGAGAAATAAACTGATCCTTGATTTCTGTGGGATTTAGTAGGATTTTTTCACCACTTTCCAGATCAATAAATTCGTAGGGCCTTTCGTTGAACTTAAAATCAAGTTCTGTATCATGGTCAGTAACATGAAATAGAATAACCTCGTGCTTATTGTGCTTTAAATGCTGCAGCGCTTTAAATATCTCGGCATCATCTTCGCCTCCTTCAAACATATCACTAAAAAGT
>JAHEMS010000206.1:0-3544 GCA_024643595.1 Bacteroidota bacterium | reverse complement strand
TGAGTTTTTTCAGCAATCTCATGAAGAACCTGGGCAACCCGGGTAGATTTTTGCGTTACTTCCTGTGATTTTAGTTTTTTCTCAAGCGTTGTAAAGAGTTTATTGACATGCGACCCTGTTGATCTCACCTGGGTCATTTCTTCAATGGTATCGGAGAAAAGGCACAGTCCAACGGCATCGCGTTGCTTGTTCAACAAATAGGCAAGGGCAGAAGCGGAGTAAATACTGAATTTTAGCTTCGCTCTTGTCTCCATTGGATAGTTCATCGAAGAAGAACAATCTATAGCAATGACACACCTTAAATTTGTCTCCTCCTCAAACTGCTTTGTATATAGTCTATCCGTTCTGGCAAATACTTTCCAATCAATATGACGAGTACTTTGGCCTTCATTGTATAGCCGATGCTCAGCAAATTCAACTGAAAAGCCATGATAGGGTGATTTATGGAGACCTGTTATAAAGCCTTCTACAAGCTGTTTGGCTAATAATTCGAGACTTCCCGACAGTTGTATATCCTCAATTCTGATATTCATAAACCCAATAAACCCGTTATTTGACGATTTTTAAACTTTATAATCTGATACAAGTATAAATTTTCGATTCAAAACCATGCTGAACTTTTGCAATAAAAATTATATATACTACCTTCGATTTAACCATTTTTACCCAAAACCTAAACCCAAAACCGATAATCTGTGGAAGAGAACAAGACAAATGGAAGAGAAGAGATTTTCTCCGAAAAAGTGAAGGCAGGTAAACGCACCTATTTCTTTGATGTAAAGTCTACCAGGTCCAACGATTATTACCTTACTATTACCGAGAGTAAGAAGAGGTATAACAAAGACGATGAAGGGTTTACTTATGAGAAGCATAAAATTTTCTTATATAAAGAGGATTTTAATAAATTCATGGAGGCATTAAATAACACCGTTAACCATGTAAAGAATGAATTAATGCCTGACGTGGATTTTGATTCATTTGATCATAACCATAACCACGAAAAGGAGGATGAGTCATCGAAAACACCAGCGGTAGATTCTGAATTAAAGTGGGATTGACAATACCAATTCAAACCTAAACCGGAGGGAGCCTCGATGAAAGTCGGGGCTTCTTCTTTTATGTCATTGTGGTTTTTTATTAGAGCCAATAATTACATATCGCTTATATTTGCGCCCTGATTTAAATAAATGATGTAATAATGGGTTTAAAGTGCGGAATAGTAGGGTTGCCAAATGTAGGCAAGTCAACTCTTTTTAATGCTATTGCAAACAATAAAGCGGAAGCGGCCAATTTCCCCTTCTGTACCATTGAACCGAACGTGGGGGTTATATCAGTTCCTGATGAGCGACTGAATATTCTGGAGGGATTGGTAAATCCACAAAAAGTATTACCTACCACATTTGAGTTTGTTGATATTGCTGGTCTTGTTAAAGGAGCCAGCAAAGGAGAAGGTTTAGGCAATCAGTTTCTCGCCAATATTCGTGAAGTGGATGCCATTGCCCATGTGGTGAGATGTTTTGAGAATGAAAATATTATTCATGTGGCCGGCAGGGTTGATCCTGTAAGTGACAAGGAAGTGATTGATACAGAACTTCAGTTACGAGACCTGGATTCTGTTGAGAAGAAGATCAATAAAGTTGAGCGAACGGCAAAGAGTGGAGACGCCAAGGCGAAAAAGGAATTAGCCACTTTAGTCGCTTATAAGGATACGCTATCGTCGGGAAAGAATGCGAGAACCTTAAAAATGGACCCGGAGGACAAAAAAGCGATTGAGGACTTGCAGCTACTAACAGATAAGCCTGTGATTTATGTGGCTAACGTGGATGAAGGAGCGATTCATACCGGAAACAAATTTGTTGATTCGTTAAAAGAATTGGTGAAAGAAGAAAATGCAGAAGTGGTAATGGTGTGTGCCGCTATTGAGGCTCAAATAGCTGAGTTGGAAAGCGAAGAGGACAGGAATGTATTTTTAGAAGAATATGGACTTAAAGAATCTGGTCTTAACCGTCTTATTCATGCTGCCTATCATCTACTTAACTTGATTACTTACTTTACAGCAGGTGAAAAAGAAGTGAGGGCTTGGACAATTCATCGTGGCTGGAAGGCTCCTCAGGCTGCTGGTGTAATTCATACCGATTTTGAGAAGGGATTTATTCGTGCTGAAGTCATTAAAATACCTGACTATCAGAAATATAAGTCGGAAACAGGGTGCCGGGAGGCTGGCAAATTAGCGGTGGAAGGAAAAGAGTATGTGGTCGAAGATGGAGATGTAATGCATTTTCGATTTAATGTATAAGTAAGCGGTCACTTAAACTTTTCCTGCATGTTTTTGCTTTATAATTCTGATTTTTAGTACCTTAGCTGTCCGCAATTTTTTAAAGGCGGGGTTTTAGTTTTTATTTTTTACCCCAAAACTTTTTTACTTTGAGAATTAGGATAGTCTTTTCCCTGAAGAATAGAGGAGCTTACGTTCCGTTTCATCATCAGTTTTTATTGGCACAAACTATTAAAGGTTTGGTAATGCTTGGAAAAAATCAGGCTTACTTTTCATACACCCAATACAACTTTTCCGGATTAAAAGGTCAAATTAAAATCAGCCGCAAAGGATTACATTTTTTTTCATCACGTGTAACGCTGGTATTTTCAGCTTCTGACAAGGATTTTTTAGATTATTTTTTGGCAGTCTTATTTGAGCAGAAAGAGTTGCTGATTGGTAATTTGCAGTTGGCACCTGAGTCATTTGAACCGGAAGAACCAGTTACCATAACTGATTCGGTTAAATTTTTATGTATTTCGCCGGTTGTTCTTGTTCCAGCATCATTTAATGATGAATCGGGCAAGCGTTTTATTTCACCTGAAAATGATGAATTTTCAGATCTGCTTTATGATAATACCATTTCACGCATGGAGGCAAGCGGTAAATTTTCTTCAGAACAATTAGCCGATTTTTATAAGTTTCAATTGGTACCTGATAAAGACTATATCAATAGAATTCAAACTTCTCATAAAAAGTTTGCTCGAATATATCCGTTGTATGATTCAGATGTAAAATATGAGATTCGGGGGTACACGTTTCCATTTACTTTATACGCTCCGCAACCCGTGCAGCAATACGTGTATGAAAACGGGTTAGGGTTTTTCTCCCATAAAGGCTTTGGTATGTTAGATGTTGCCAATGCTAATTCGGTTAAAAATAACATTGATATGGAGGTGAGCTACGCTTAGCGTTTGTTGACTGCTACCAAATAATAACCAACTAACAAATCAGCGTTGGGTCTAAAGGGCCGGTAATAGATGAATATCTCATAGATATTTTCAGTTTCAAAGTGGCTTCCTTCTATTTTAAATCCATTCTCTTTACTGGACTCAACCCAATACTGATAATTATACAATCCTTGTTTGAGCAGGAGGGTAGTTTCATAAATATTTTTTTCCTTAACGAAATTCATCCTTGACTCAGTCGTTCTTGACCAATTATTCATCGCCCCTAAAATATAAAGTTGACCATTAACAGGTGGGGTTGCTAAAGTAAAAGTTACAAATA
>JAHEMS010000205.1 GCA_024643595.1 Bacteroidota bacterium | reverse complement strand
TTTACCCGTTATCAATAACCATGGATCAGGACAAATGCTTTTCCAAATATCACGCTGCTCTGGCGCACAAACGCCAGGAAAGTTTCCTTGCTCATTCAACACATCGAGCATTACCTGAAAGTGAAGATGAGGCGGCCAATTGCCATTTTCAGAACGTTCACCAATGAAGGCGATCACATCGCCTGCTTTGAGGCTTTTACCGACTGAAAGCCTTTCCAGCGACTCAACATTCAAATGACCATATAACGTATAAAATGTTAACCCATCAGAAATTCGATGTTTCAAGATAATCGTGGGTCCATAGTCGCGATCCTTATTATTATTAGCAAAACTATGTACTGTTCCATCATAGATAGCCCGCACTGCTGTGCCCGACGCACAGAAAAAATCCAACCCCATATGAATGCTTCGCCATTGAGGTCCATCATTCGCGATAATTTCAAATGATGAAGTTGTATAGATGGCACGCGCTTCATCATATCGACCAATGCCCAGTGTTGCGTTTTCTTTATGGATCACATTCCTAACATGATCCTCTAATTTTTGATCATTAAGAACATCGTGCATGGTACCGAGATCCGCGCTGCCCACACTTAAATTAAGCCAGCAGAAATTTTTTAATTCCACCGGTGAAGTCATACTGCCATAATTTTCGGTTGTCCACTTTTCAAAAGTGTTTTCCATGGGGCAAGGCGTCAAGCCGCAGGCATTCCGAAAAGCATATTCCGCCATGGCAGGAGAAACCTGACTGATTTTTTCAAGCAACATCCATGCTGGCCGATCACTGATCTGGAGATATTTATTTTCAGGATGATCAATTTTATTCAACGCTGAACAAGTAACGCTGATGATCAGTCGGGCCGCTACCAAGGGAAATAAAACATGTATTTCCTCATCAGTAAGCGTGAATCTATTGTTGAAACCACGCACAACATGACATGCCGCTTCTATCGGATCAGGTTTGTTCATTACTGCATATGCCAAAGCAATCGCGAGTTCGTTGATCGTTTGAGTATACACGACATCTCCAAAGTCAATCACCCCCGGCACGACAGGATCATTAACATCATCACTCACTAACACATTATAGTCATTGGCATCATTGTAATTCACACTTTTTCTTAATCGGGGAAAAAGTGGCAACACTTCCTTCTCAAATAACCAATAGAAATACTGAACCAGACTTTTTTGTTCACCTGAAAAACTGGCGATATGAGGCTTGATCCATTCCGTTTGTTGCGTATCCCACTTTATAAAACGATGTGCTGCCGGATGATCAAATTCAGCCAATGACAAACAAAGATTGCCACACATTTCTCCTAGCCGCTGCAACAGCAATGGGCTATGAGGGTTGACATGCGCCAATACCCGGCCATCCACCCATGTAAGTAACCGGGCCAAACGGATGTCACCATCGTCTGCAGTGAGGTGAATAATTTCCTCACCGGAAACGGTAAGCATAAGTGAAGAAACCATTAGGCCGGAATTCTTCTTTTGTAAATGATTGATCAGCGCATTTTGTAATTCAAGATTGGGCAGCTCCTCTTTTGCATTGGCGATCTTGAATATATAAGATAGCCCCTCTATTGATTGGACAAAGAAATTCAGGTCAAGTTCACCCGGCAATTTAGTGACCAAACCCTTAAGGCCATAATGTTTTTGAATAAGCGCGGTAACCTGTTCAGAATCGAATAACATATAGGTAGGTAGCTATTAAGAATGGCTTCAATATAAAAAGAAGCAAAGAGTTTTTTAAAGAAGCTATTCACTTAATCATTTTTAAAAACTCTTACCGGAGCATCTTTTAAGGATTGATCCACTCCAATATCCCGCGGTTCGCAAAACCAGGCAAGTTTTCCTTCCAAGGTTAATTCCTGAGGACATTTTAACGAATCGGGATGAGTTTCTAAAAACCGTTTTAACATTAGCTCCTGAAGATGAATTAGTGTTTTTGTGTGTTGAACCTTCTTTGAAAGATTATGCATTTCCGTAGGGTCGTTTTCCAAATCGTAAAGACGGTGCACAATGCCGGAGGGCCCATATCCAGTTGCATAGCCAATTCCCAAATCGCGACTTCCGGTGGTAAACACGTATTTCCATTTTTGGGTACTAACCATGGCCAGGTTATCCTCCAGGTATTCAGAAAATACAAATTCTTTTTGATCAGTGGTTTCATTTCTAAGCACAGGAAGAAAACTTTTTCCCTGTGATTCCCTTAATGGTTTTTGTTGTAGAATATCCAAAATGGTAGGCACTACGTCGATGTATTCAACCAAAGCTTGTTTTTTAACACCCTTCTCAAAAGAGTTTCCTGCTTTTATGATCATTGGCTGGTGTGTTGCTTCCTCCCACATCGTATGTTTCTCAAACCTTTTATGATCGTTTAATAGGTAGCCATTGTCACTGATATATAAAATCAGTGTGCTCTCTTCCAGCCCATTTTTTTTAATCGCATCCAGCACCAACCCTACATTTTTATCCATGTATTCAGTGGAGGTATAATAAGCAGCAATAATGCCTCTTCTTTCAGCTTCGGTCAGACTTCTGAATTTTTTCGGAACCCATCGGTCATCTTCAGGGCTACCTTCCGGTAAAGGCATATCATCCGGGTTGTATTTGCTGGCATATTCAATGGGATAATAATAGGGATGATGTGGCTGAAAAAAAGCTGTCCATAGAAAAAATGGTTGATCTCGATTTTTTGTGATGAATTCCGCTGCACGATTGGCATAGAAGGTACCCTGACTAAATGCATCATAAACCGGCTGCGGAAGATTACGATAGTTCATCCATTCAGGAATATCCTCTTTTACATTTTCGGCATCATACATTTCAATTCCTATTGGGATTTGTGGACCAGGATTTTGTCTCAAAAACTCCTGATAATCCTTATTCTCAATCAGCGTATCAAACCCATGATCAGGCAAGCCATTTTTGTAGAGGGATGACCAGGCCCAATTATTGAAATGGTTTTTGCCCACCATAGCCGTTTTGTAACCCAGGCTGCGTAAATGCTCTGCAATGGTAGTATTTCCTTCATCGGGGAAAGGAGTAAACAACAAGTTCACGCCAGTGGCATGCGGATATTTTCCCGTTAAAATAGACTGCCGTGAGGCACTGCAAATTGGGGAATTGCAGTAAGCATTGGTAAACAACACCCCATCCTGCGCCAGTCGGTCAATATTGGGCGTGTGAATGATGTGGTTCCCATAAGCGCCAGTCACTTTCATGGCATGATCATCAGCCAGGATCACCACTACGTTTTTAATTTTAGATTCATGCTTATCAATTTTTTCACTGCATGAAAACGTTGCGATTAAAATCAAAAAAATTACATAATGAATATTCATTTTAACGACTTGCCTATTTTGCTTGTATAATGATTTCTGTCCTTTCCCAGGTAATTGATTTGTATGAAAGATGATTGTACTCCCCGAACTGGAAGCTAATGCAATTTAGTTTTCCCTTCCTGCTTGAAGTAACTTCCTTAAAAGTCTCTCATCGATTTGACTTAGTAATCACAATTGATTCAACATTCAAAGATTCAATTCCTACTCATCGTTGATATCTTTTTTTTTCCGTTCAAGTTCTTTGTCTAATTCATCTAAACTTTGAAACTGAAGATCGTCTACATCTTCTGCCTCCTGTTTATACCCAATCATACCTACTGTCATGATCATACCGGTTAATAAGATTGCATAGAGCAATATACCACTACTAAAATTGTCTTGCAGATAATTTTCAGGTATCGCAAAAAACAACAGCACCGTAATTAGTCCTCTAGGGGCGATAAATATTTCAGGATTAATGCTTTTGTTAAATATTCTTAAGCTTATAAATCTGATGACATAGAGTGACAATACCAGACTCATACTGATTATGGCCGTTTGTATGTTTAGCAATGAGTGCAAGTCCAGCGTCATACCGAAAACAACAAAAAAGAAAGTGCGCACGACAAACGCAGATTCAAGTGTTACCAGGTGAAATTCCTTATTGATCTTAGATAAGGCAACCACATCAATTAGCTTCCGAAGTTTGCCCGAAAAAAACAATTGGTAATTACTGAGTATAAGGCCAAATACCAATATTACTATTAAAGAGGAGAGGTGGAATATTTTGCCTGTTGCATACAAAGCAATGAGAACAGCGATCAATAAAAAAAGACGGGCGCTCGCCTGTATTTTTTGAAAAACTAAAATCATGATATAGCTTAAAAAAATTGACAACGCTACGGTAATACCAATATTGAAGCTGACTTCTTTAATGATGGAGATGGCGGTATCATTTTCATCTGTGCCAATCACAAAATAAAAAAGCATAATCCCCAAAATATCAGAAAAGGTGCTCTCGTAAATCATGAACTCTTTTTTGCTCTCCGATAAATGATTTACGCTCGGGATAATAATAGCACTGCTCATGATTGAAAGAGGTATGGCGTAGATGAATGAAATATAAAAATCATAGCTCAGAAAATAGCGAATCAGGTAAGCTAATGAAATACAGGATCCCATGAGACCTATAAAGGCAACGGAAAAGGCCTTTAGAATAAGTGGGCGCTTTTCGCGTGTCAATGTAAGATCCAAGGCAGCCTCCAAAACAATCATAATTAAACCCACAATGCCAAGCAGCTGAAGGATGTTAAATACCTGCGCTCCCAATTGAAGATTATAGGTGACAAGTGAAAACTGACAAGCCACACCCAGCATAATTAGCAGAAGCACGCTGGGAATTCTTGTCAATTTGGAAATCCATCCAAGCGTATAGGAAATGATAATGACACCACAGATTAGAAGTATATCGTAATAAATATTTTGAGTAATCATGCCTTTTGGATTATTCCTATTTTGTTAACCTGTCTAAGGAATTCGATGTCATCATAATTTAACCTAAATTGTTAACTTCATGATGGTATGTGTAAAGGAAATAATTTTTGATGGCAAAGGTTAATAAGTTTGGAACTTTTGGTGGTGTATTTACACCTTCTATTTTAACGATTCTTGGCGTAATTATGTATTTACGTCTTCCCATGATCGTTGGGGAGGCAGGGTTATGGTCTACCCTCGGGATTATAATTGTAGCACATATTATCTCTGTTACCACGGGGCTTAGTGTTTCTTCGATCGCTACCGATAAAAAAGTAGAAGCCGGTGGAACCTACTTCATGATCTCGCGAAGTCTTGGATTACCTATAGGAGGAACACTTGGGCTGGCCTTATTTGTTGGGCTTTCATTTAGTGTGAGTTTGTACCTCATCGGTTTTTCAGAAAGTTTTCTCAGCTATTGGGGATTTGATGTCACCATTAACTCCATTCGCTTAGCGGGTACCATTATTTTGGTAGCAGTAACGACGATTACTTTTATTAGCACCTCGCTGGCGATAAAAACACAGTACTTTATTATGGTAGCGATCATTTTATCGCTCATTTCCATTTTTGCCGGAAGTCATGAGTTTCTTCCACATGCCGCTACCACTGTAAACACAATTAGTGAACCTTCCAGGGCTTTACCCTTCATGTTATTGTTTGGAATTTTCTTTCCAGCAGTCACCGGTTTTGAGGCTGGTGTTTCAATGTCAGGCGATCTCAAAGATCCAAAGCGGTCTATACCCACCGGATCCATTATGGCCATTGTTGTTGGTTTTGTGGTGTACATTTTACTGGCCGTATTTTTCTCACTTACTGTTGATCGAAATCTGCTGGCCACAGATTCACAAGTGTTGTTAAAAATATCATGGATTCCTGAATTGGTAATTGCCGGAATCTGGGGCGCTACCCTTTCGTCTGCTCTGGGTAGTATATTAGGTGCGCCAAGAATATTACAAGCTACTGCCTCCGATCAAATTTCTCCTCGCTTTTTCGCCAAAGGAGTAGGGGCATCTAATGAACCCCGTAACGCGCTCCTACTTACATTCCTTATCGCGGAAGCAGGTATTTTAATAGGCAACCTGGACATCATCGCCCGAATCGTTTCAATCTTTTTTATTACTACGTACGGATTTTTGAATTTGAGTTGTGCCTTTGAAAGATGGACAAGTGCTGATTTCAGACCAAGCTTTAAAACCCCGGTGTGGGTTAGTTTGCTTGGCGCAGTAGCTTGTTTCATTGTAATGATTCAACTTGATTTCCTGGCTACGCTCGGTGCCATTGCCATACTGGGAGGATTATACTTTTTTTTGAAGCGAAAAGAATTGGTGCTACAAAGTGGTGATGCCTGGGGTGGTGTATGGTCATCACTGGCAAAAAAATCGCTGCAGCGCCTCACTTCTGCGAAGCAACATCATAGAAACTGGCGGCCCAATATCCTGATGTTCAATGGGGCCGATGCCCAACGTCCGTTTATGCTGGAATTAGGAAAAGCAATCGCTGGCAAACTCGGTCTGTTATCATCCTTTGAATTAATTCCTTCAAAAGAATTGCCAACAAAACCTTTGCGGTTAAAAAATGACAGCGAAAACATTTTTAAAAATGTCTATCCCTGTCAATCCATTTATGCGGGAATGGATGAAATCGCACGTGTGTATGGCTATGCGGGTGTCGAGCCAAATACCATATTAATGGGTTGGAGCAAAAAAAGCTGAAAAAAAAGAAGCCATAATTAATCTGATGAATCAGCTACAGCACTATGAC
>JAHEMS010000204.1 GCA_024643595.1 Bacteroidota bacterium | reverse complement strand
ATCTACCAAGGCTTTATTCCTAAATTGAGCCATGCCTCAGAGCTGAAAATGCTTTATAAATTGGTATTTCTTAAAGGTCCGAACTACTCGCTTCTTAAAGAATTCACCGGGTTGGCGCGGGCAGCTATTAGAGCCTGATAGCTAATCGTAAGCACAACGATTACCATAATAAAACAAAGACTAAGGCCAAACGTAATCCAGTCCAGCGAGATGTGATAAATAAAATTGTCGAGCCATTGGCTGGCTAAAAAATAAGACAGCGGCACTGCCAATGCAAAACCAATAAGAATAAGGAGAACGAAATCTTTATATATCAGCAGGAGAATTGAACCCACATGGGCCCCCAAGACTTTACGAACTCCAATTTCTTTTACTTTTCGTTGCACGGTAAAAAGTACTAAACCATATACGCCAAGGCACGCAATAAGAATAGCGATACCCGTGAATGACTGAATGATCAAACCGAAATTCCGGTAGTCGGAATATTGCTGATTTAACGCTTCCTTAAGAAAGGAAAATTCAAAGGCTTTTTCAGGAAAAAGGGAATTCCATTCATGCTCCAATTTTGTTAATGTGCTTTGCACATTGGCATTGTCAAAACGAATAGAGAGAGTGTGCTGAATTGAGGAGGGAAGTACTCCAGAATCAATGCCGATAGGGGCCTGGAAATGCCATCAAAATTAAAATCTCTAATTACTCCGATCACCGTCCCCTTTTTTCCTTCACGAACGATTTCCTTTCCCAACACAGTTTCCTCACTTTCCCAGTTAAATTCTTTAATAGCAGTCTCATTAATTATGAATGAAGTGGTTAAGTCTGAAGGAAACTCCTGACTGAAAGTTCTTCCATAGGCCAATGGGATATCGTAAACTTTTAGAAAATCATAATCCACTGACATGTTGGCGGCCAGCAGATTATCTTCACGGGTGAAACCGTCTGGAATAATGCCACGATATACAGAACCAGATCCAGGGGAACCTGATGAGAGCGTTGTGGATTGAACACCACTCTCTTTCTCCACAATATTTCGGAAGCTTTGCAAACGCGATTGAAATGTTGTATCACCCTGCCGGAAGAAGCCATTGAAGTTTTGGCTATATAACGGAACTGTAATGATGTGATCTTTTTGAAATCCGAGCGGAAGATCCTGAAGGAAGGTTAATTGTTTAAAAATAATCAGGGAACCAGATAGCAAAAGACATGCAATCGTCAATTGAAAAACAACCAGTGCTTTTCGTAATAACTGTCGGTTTTGCATGCCGGCACCCTGGCCTTTAATGGCGCTAATGGATTCGAAACGGGAAACAAAATAGGCGGGGTATCCGCCAGCCATCAAAGTCATTCCCAGCAACAATATAATGGATAGCAGTATAAGTGGCGTGTCAATCACTTGTGCGAATAGAAGATGCTTATTGGTTAAAAGATTGAGTAGTGGGAGTGTCAGATAAAAGCACACGTATGCTATTGCCATGGATGCCATCGTGAACAACAGGCTTTCCGTTAAAAACTGAACGATGAGTTGTGATTTCATCGAGCCCATCACTTTTCTAATCCCGATTTCTTTTATCCGTGTAATTGATTGTGCCGTGCTCAGGTTAATGTAATTAATGCAAGCGATGAGTAACGTTAATAAACCAACTCCGGCAAATATGTAAATAGTGGTCATGGAGTTAGTCGAAGTTGGTTCTGCTCCTAATGTGCTCTTCATATGAATATCCAATACGGGCATGAGCGTGAACACCTGACCAATCAAACGGCTCGGGTCCGCGTATTTCTTGAGGAAGTCGCCCATCTTTTCATTCATATTATCCGGGGTGGCGCCACTTTTTAGAAGCACATACGTATAGGAGTGACTGATCACAAAATTTCGCTCCAGGTTGGCGCGCAGCACTTGTTCGGTTTTTTCATCTTCAAGTTCAAACATGTCGTCATAGGGAACGAGCATGTTAAAGCGAATGTGTGAAGTCTCCGGAAAATTTTTTACTACCCCAGTAACTTTAAATGAATGATCACCCGAAAGCAGAAGGGTTTCCCCAATAGGGTTATTGTCGCCAAAATATTTTTTAGCCATTTCTTCATTGAGGATAATGGTATACTTATCCACAAGGGCTTGCTGTGGGTTTCCTTTGATGAATTCAAAGGTCATCATCTTCGTAATGGAAGAGTCTGCGAAAACAATGCCCCCCTCTTCAAAGGCTTCTGTGCTTCCTGGTTTGGTAATGCTCACATTCCGCATAAACATTCGTCCGGCTTCTTCTACTTCGGGAAAGAATTCTCGCAACAATGGAGCAATAGGTGGTGGCGAGCTTGCTATTTGGAATCCATTTATATCATATCGCAAGCGGTAAAGTCTTTCGGCTTTAGCTTGAAACCGATCATAGTTAAGTTCATTGCGCACATAGGTGATGATGAGCAGCGCAACGGTGAGCCCACAGGTAAGACCAACAAAATTGATAATGGAATACGTCTTATACTTTACAATAGTTCGGGCTGCTGTCTTGAAGAAATTCTTAAGCATAAAAGTCGATGAGAAGGATATCGTAACTACGTACATTTGGAAATTAATGTTTCCGGACTTTGATGGGCGGAGAGATAAGTCAGTGCATTTCCACGGTCAGGGAAACAGAGTCGCTCTTTAGTGTGATTTTCCTTAGTTTGATAGGCAATGTGGCAACATCATAATTTCTTATCTTTAACCTATGTCTTCTATTCTTCCCGGTTTCGAATACGACATCTTTATCTCCTATCGTCATAAAGACAATAAGGGAGACCATTGGGTGACGGATTTTGTTGAGGCGTTGCAAACAGAATTGGAGGCCACGTTTAAGGAAGACATTTCCATTTACTTTGATAAAAATCCCCACGATGGTTTGCATGAAACACATGATGTGGATAGCTCCCTAAAAGAAAAGGTAAAATGCGTAGTCTTTATTCCCATCGTTTCACAAACCTATTGCGATCCAAATTCATTTGCCTGGCAAAAAGAGTTCCTTTCTTTTATTGATTTTACTAAGACCGATAAGTTCGGTTTGGATATTAAACTCCCCAATGGCAATGTAGCGAAACGGGTGTTACCGGTTCGCATTCATGATCTTGATGAAGTTGATAAAAAACTTTTCGAGGAACAGGTTGGCGGGGTAATGCGGCCGGTTGATTTTATTTATAAGGAATCCGGGGTTAACCGACCTCTGAGTTTGAGAGAAGAAAATCCGTCAGCGAATCTTAATCAGACCTACTACAAAAACCAGATCAATAAAGTTGCCAATGGAATAAAGGAAATAATCACCTCGCTTAAATATCCGGAGGCGAAATTAACCCGATTAACAAATACCAACCAGCCACCAGCGAATACGGCCAGCACAAAGAAATTATCCACCAAAAAATTGGTATTCATATCTCTTGGTCTGATGATTCTTTTCGCATTGATCTATGCGGGTTTTCAATTCACCAGTTCGCCACCGCAAGAACCAAAAATCATTGACAAGTCAATTGCTGTTCTTCCATTCGTCAATATGTCGGGTGATTCAGAGCAGGAGTATTTCAGTGATGGTATGACCGAAGAAATCATAAATCAACTTTCTAAAATAACAGACTTAAGAGTGACTTCGCGCACCTCGGTAATGGGGTATAAGGGCACTACGAAAAACACACGGCTAATTGCTGCTGAGTTAGGTGTGGCGAATGTGTTGGAGGGAAGTGTGCGGCAGTCAGGAGATGTGTTGCGCATATCCGTCAACCTGGTGAACGGAGAAAACGATGAACCTTTGTGGTCAACTGTTATTGACAAAAAACTTGAAAACATTTTTGCCATCCAAAGTAGTATCGCTCAGAATGTAGCCGCGAATTTGCGCATCGTCATCTCCCCGGAAGCAAAACAACAAATTGAAGCCATACCCACTACAAATTTAGAAGCTTATAACCTATATCTGGAGGGTGTACATATATTATGGAACAATCCGGAATTAAGAGATCTCTCCGAAGCGAAGCTGAAACAAGCGATCGCACTGGATTCCAATTTTGCTTCAGGCTACGCTTTTCTGGCAAGGATTGTAATGGAACGTGGTTTTTTTGGTAATACAGACGCGGCTTTGGTTAAACTAGAAGCACTGCCTCTTCTTAATCGTGCTATGGAGATTAATGAGAAAGACTTCTTTACGAATATATTTATGGCCAACTATCAATGGTGGTATAATTGGGATTTTAAACAGGCAGAATTCTACCTCCTGAAAGCAGCTAAATTAAATCCATCCTCAGTTGGCAGTTATCCAGTTTATGGAAATTTCTATTATGCGATGGGCAAATTTGAAGAATCCGCCCGCTACTCTGATATCTGTTTAAGAGACAATCCGACATCGCCACTCTCTTATCAATGTTCCAGGGCATACGTAGAAACAAACCAGACCAAGCGCGCGATGGATGTAGCCAGGCGAGGAATCGAACTTTTCGGTTTGAACTTTGAGACCTTACTTTTTGCATCCACTATTTACAATAATATGGGAGAATACAAACAAACCTTGACGTTACTCGAACCGGTTGTATCCTTACAATTTCAATACAATGCCAGGTTAGTGTCTAATTTAGCGGTTGCTTATATACATCTCAATGACACGGAAAAAGCTAGTAAGATAGTAGATGAATTAACCAAGCAAGGGAATGCCCCTCTTTATAATGCCGGCCCATATTATCATTCAGCAAAAATTTTTGCTGAGCTGGAAAATGCTGATGGAGCCTTCCGATGGCTCGAAAAATCTTACTTGCATAGGGAGGTAGATATTACATTTTTAAAAGGCGAATATTCATTTAATAAACTTCATTCCGACCCCCGGTGGCAGATACTGATGGACAAGATTGGTTTTCCAAAATAATTCTGTTCAGGATAATTTCATCATTGTGTTATCTTTAACCTATGTCTTCTATTCTTCCCGGCTTCGAATACGACATCTTTATCTCCTATCGGCACAATGATAATCTTGATGGCTGGGTAACAGACTTTGTTCAGAATTTAGAAAAGGAACTGCGGGGCACACTCAAAGAATCACTCACCATTTACTTTGATAAAAATCCTCATGATGGATTATTAGAAACGCACCACGTTGACAAGAGCCTCAAAGGAAAACTGAAATGCCTGATCTTTATTCCGATTATTTCACAAACCTATTGCGATCCAAAATCCTTTGCGTGGCAACATGAGTTCGTAGCATTTAATAAATGGTCACAACAGGATGAATTTGGCCGTGACATTAAATTGAGTAATGGAAATGTGGCCAGTCGAATTCTTCCTATCAAAATTCATGATCTGGATGAGGAAGACAAAGCAACCATCGAAAAAGAAATTGGAGGAGTAGTAAGAGCGATTGAATTTATTTTCAGATCTCCTGGAGTAAACCGGCCACTTACTTCTACCGATAATCCTGATAAAAACTTAAATCAAACATTTTATAAAGACCAGGTCAATAAAACAGCCAACGCTGTAAAAGATATTATCACCTCGCTTAAAAATCCAACGTCAGCCTCAAGAAAAACAAGCAACCCTATTTCATTAAATGATTCGACCACATCATTACACTCATTCCCTAAAAAAATTGTATTCATCGCAATGGCGTTGATGATTCTTTTTGCGCTGATCTATGGTGTGTTTCAATTCACCAGTTCACCGCAGGAGGAACCTAAAATGATGGACAAATCCATTGCCGTGTTGCCCTTTACCAATATGAGTAATGATTCCGGGCAGGATTATTTTAGTATTGGGGTAATGGAAGAAATCCTTACTCACCTCTTCAAAATAGGTGATTTGAAAGTTACCTCCAGAACATCGGTAATGGGATACAAGGACACCATGAAGAAGATAAAGGAGATTGGCCGGGAGCTAAACGTCTCCTACATTCTGGAAGGGAGTGTTCAAAAAGAGGGAGATCAAGTAAGAATTACTGTTCAATTGATTGATGCCGTAAACGACCAGCATGTGTGGGCAGAACACTATGACCGGGAGCTCAAAGATGTGTTTGTCATTCAAAGCGAAGTAGCCAGGCAAATTGCCGAATCACTCAAGGCCAACCTGTCTCCGGAGTTGGAGAACAGGATAGCAGCGAATCCAACCAGTAGCACAGATGCCTATGATCTGTTTCTAAAAGGAAAGGAGCAAGTAGGAATCTATTACTCCAAATGGGAACTTTCTTACATCTATAAAGGAATAGATTATTTTAATCAGGCCATTGTGTTGGATCCTGATTATTCTGATGCGTATACCGGATTGGCCAGGGCTAGTTGGGTGTTAGGACAATTTTCTCCGCATGCAGGTCCTAAATTCTGGAATGATTCAAAAAAGTATTCCTTGAAGGCGATTGAACTAGACCCCTTCAATAGTGCAGCCTATAGCGAATTGGGAGAAATGCAATACAAGTGGGAACGAAACAAATTAGCAGCAGCACAATCCTTTCAAAAAGCGATAGCGCTATCACCAGGAAATCTGGAGGCTCACCACAACGCACTGTATTTTTATCAGCGTACTGGTGATTGTGAAAACCTGAAAAAAGAATCATTAATAGTAAAAGAGTTAACACAAGACTTTAACCATCTGTCTGACTATTTTCTGGCATTATGCCAAAATAATTTGAGCCGAATTGAATC
>JAHEMS010000203.1 GCA_024643595.1 Bacteroidota bacterium | reverse complement strand
TGCCAAGTCGATCAATCGATATAACCTCTTCCTGTTCAACCTGGACACCACCACGGTGCAAGTATCAAAACTAACCAATACACTGGGGCGTGACTTTAAGCCCAAAGCCATCGATGTAGACAATGTTTTTTATTTAAGTGATCAACGTGGTATCATCAACTTATTTAAGTTTAACAGATCAACGGGTATCTATTCACAGATAACGAATTTTAATTCGAGTATAAAAGATTATGATCTCGATTTTACTAATCGATCACTGGCAATGGTCATGTCCAGTAAATTGATGGAAGACATTTTTGTGATGAACAATTTTAATTATGATCAACAGATATTCACGCCTGCTTCGAGAAGAAAAGAAGTGATGCAGGCCCGGGTGATCACGGAAAGACGAAAGCGGGAACAGCCGGTCAAAAACATGACCGTGAAAGACCTGATCAATCAGCGGCTAAAAGAGAAAAGTGATACAACCTTCCAACAGAAACTGCTGAATATGGAGCCCGTAAAGAGCGATACGTTGAAACAGGTAACGGATGAGATCAACACTGATGACTATAAATTTGATGAACCAACTAAACAGGATACGTTAAAGCCTGCAACTCCGAAGGATAAACCTATAAATACGGACGATTATGTTTTTGAGGATGAAGTAGTAAAAGCTAAACAACCGAGCGAGACATTTTTAACACGCTATATGAAAGCGAGAGAAAGTAACCGCGTTTCTGGTCCATTTCCTTACGATGCTAAGTTTAGCTATGAGAACCTGACTACAAATTTTCTGATTGATCCATTGCGAGGGTTTAGCATGAGAATTGAAACACAGATGAATGATATGCTCGAGAATTATCGCATTTTGGGGGGATTGCAGATGAGTTTGAGCGACTATTTACCCAATCGAATTGACTACGGATTCCGGTTTGATCGAAAGGTGATTTTTTGGGAAACACCGCAAGAACGATCGGTGGATGTAGAATTGCAGAAATATTCGTTTCAGAAAGTGGAGTTTGGAGTTTCCTATCCAATTTCTGTACGCACCAGAATTTCAGCAAAACCATTTGTGGGATTTACTCAATTTACGGATCGGGGAATGAATATTCCACAAACAGGTCCTGAGTTTCATCCTTCCCAATATCAGTTTTACTCCGGCGCCAAATTAGAACTAGTGTATGACAACGCTGTTTCAACGGGCATGAATATCATAGAAGGAACACGTGGCAAGCTCGTGGCCACACATAATGCCGCATTAGGAAACGATCAAAAAAGTTTTACCCGTATTTCAATGGATGTTCGACACTACCAGAAGATTTATAGGGAGATTGTATTTGCTGTAAGGGGATTCTTAGGATCCTCATTTGGTAATTCTCCCAAACAGTATTTACTGGGTGGAATCGATAATTGGTTCGCTAATAAAATTAATTACGAGGGTCTAAAGAATCCCCTTTTAAGTAATATCGGAACGTACAACGAGAATCTTCTCTTTTCAGAATTCGCAACGAGCTTGCGAGGTTTTGATTATGCAACCTTATATGGAAACAACGTTGCATTAGCAAGCGCCGAATTGCGCGTGCCACTTATTCGTGCTCTTTCAACAGGACCGATTACTTCTAACTTTTTCAGAAACCTCCAGTTTACCGCGTTCTATGATATCGGCACCAGTTGGACAGGAGCATTACCATTTAGCGCAGATAACAGTGTGCGTAAAAGAATTGTACCTGAAGTGCAGTCAGGAAGTCCGTTCCGTATTGAAATTGACGAATACTTAAATCCATGGCTATACAGTTATGGACTTGGGTTACGCACGATGATGTTAGGATATTACGTGAAATTTGATCTTGCCTGGCCGGTTGAAAATTATACCGTTAAGGATCCCCGACTTTCTGTTACATTGGGTTTTGATTTTTAATCGATACAGTTCCTACCATCACACCCTTTCATTAAGATAAAATTGGATACCTTCGCAAGTTGATTGAGATGAAATTGGCTCGGTCTTCTTGAATGCATGATAAAATCTATGACTGGCTTTGGTCAAGCCACAGTGAACACAGGTGATGTTAACATTACGGTTGAAGTAAAAAGCCTCAATTCAAAATTTCTCGATCTTAACCTTCGGCTCGCGAAACAGTTTTCTGATAAGGAACTGGAACTTCGAAATATCATCGCGGAAAAACTGGAGAGAGGGAAAGTATCGCTGGCTATCGATTATCAGAAAACGGGTCGTGTCGAGATTCGTCAATCGTATAATGAATCGCTTTTCGTAGCCTATTATAACGAGATAAAAAAACTGGCAGAGAAAGTGAATACGCCCTCTAATGATTATATTTTTCAATTGGCATTAAATTCTCCTGACGTGATTCAGGGAAATGGCAAAGAGGAGTTAGATCCTGCTGAGTGGGCACGAGTAATCCGTATAGTTCAGGAAGCCATTCAAAAGTGTGAGCAATTTCGCGTAGAAGAAGGCAAAGTTCTCGGAGAAAAACTTGCGGCTTACGTTCAGTCCATAGCAAGTGGATTGAAGGAAGTAGGTTTGATGGATCCGAAACGGATTGAAAAAGTTCGCAGTAAGATTAAAGGCAACATCACAGAATTTTTTGGCAATGAAGGGTTTGATACCAACCGACTTGAACAGGAGATTATTTTCTATATCGAGAAGTTGGACATTCATGAAGAAAGGGTACGACTTAAAGCGCACCTGGATTATTTTTTAAATGTATTGTCGGATAATCAATCTAACGGCAAGAAACTAGGATTCATTGCTCAGGAAATTGGTCGTGAGATTAATACGATCGGCAGCAAAGCCAACGATGCTGAGATGCAAAAGCAAGTCGTCATGATGAAGGAGGAACTTGAAAAAATTAAGGAACAGTTGAATAACGTATTGTAAAAACACCTTTTAACCTTCCAAATAAGTGCTTCCAAATAAGTGCTGATAAATAATGTAATTAGGCGTATTAATTTTGGATTTCCATATGATAAATTACATGTTATGAAAAGATCGAATTTATACCATATCGTTGTTTTTCTTGCAGCGTTTGTTTCGATGTCGTGCCAGAAATCAGAAAACAAACAAGAAACCGTTGCTATTGAGGCAGTGCCAAATCAATTAACCGAAGAAGAAAAATCATCCGGATGGGTATTGCTTTTCGATGGCGTGACCCTTGATGGTTGGAAGCGGTTTAACCACGATACCATTGGTCCCTTGTGGTCGGTTAAAGGCGAGGCAATCATGTGTGATGGTAGCGGCCTGGGAGAAGGAAGTGGCAACATGGGGGGCTCATTAATCACCACCAGGTCATTCGGTAATTTTGAGTTGATCTTGGAATGGAAATTATCACCTGGAGGAAATAGTGGGATTCTTTATCATGTAGTAGAAGGAGCACAATATCAACATGCCTATGATACGGGCCCGGAATATCAGGTGATTGATGATGACGGATGGAAGGGAGAAGCATTAATGGCTGCACAGAAAGTGGGTAGCAATTATGATTTATTTGCGGCTCCTGATAAAAAGAAGGTGATGCCTGTTGGGGAATGGAATACGAGCCGGATAGTTTACAATAACGGGCATGTTGAACATTATTTAAACGGAGAAAAAACGGCGGAGTTTGATGAAGGAAGTGATGATTACAATCAACGTTATCAGAAAAGTAAATGGATAGATTATCCGGATTGGAATAAATCGAAAGTTGGCGCGATCGCATTGCAAGATCATGGCGCGCCGGTGTATTACCGTTCAATTAAAGTGCGTGTTTTATAATTTATATTGTCAACGAACAGAGTAGAACGGCAGCTGAAGAGTTGCCGTTCTTGATTTCGGGTCCTTCAACACCAGGTTTATCATTCTGCCCGGCAGGGTGTGGTCTATACATCGCACTGCGACAATATTATCGTTCTCTTTGTCTGTATAAATCCCATTGGCATATTCCATTTTATTATCTTCGGTAAAAACAACGTATAAGCGACCATGACCGAATTCATTACTTCAAACATCATGACGATTTCCATCGTAGCATTTATTGCATTTATGATCTTTGGCAGATTTCGCAAGAAGAAGGAGAATGCAATCAAAAAGAATATTCAAGGGCAAAAACTTATGCAAGCCCAGGAAGTTGGAGTAAACGTCGAGAACCAAGCCGATGGACGAGTATCCAAATCGGGAGAGATTCATGGCGATACGAATTATAGTGGCACTACCGGTGGAATTGACTGGACCTTGAAATCCTCAGTACTGGTTGGGAGCAGTGGCGAAGAAAGTAATCAGGTATGGAAGCGTAAAGCCATGTGGAAAACAAATGCTGCGCAATTACCGAGTGGTAAATTCATCATGCTGATGTCTACGCCAGGGGAGATTAAGCTGGGTACTATAAAGCGAGGAGGATTTATTAACGATCTCGTTATTAAGGCAGCAGATGCGGTGCTTGATCTCTATGTAGGCAGCTATTTTGGTAGTGAATATAAATCGTTGGTAAGCATCGGAGAGGATGGAATAAAAATAGTGCGCGATCAACTTAAGGATTTTATGATTCTTACCAATGTGGAACCGCTCGCCCAGCAATACTTTGATGATGCTACTTCGGCTACAATTTCACGTTGGAAATCAAGTAACCAGGGATTTACTCATGAAAACAAAGTGGATCAGTTTGGCTTGTTATTTTCACCGGATGGTGTAATTCTTACCTGCCAGGCAGATATGAGCAATGCCAATGAAGTAAAATTGTTTTCAGATTTCGGAGCCGCACTTACCACGAAAATGATGCAAGTAAAGACATAAAAAAACCAGATTATTGAATCTGGTTAAAGTTTAGATTATCTCGTTTTAGTTATTCGACTCCTGGATTGTCTTTGGCAAGTTCGGCAATCAGCGAATCATATCTGCCCTTCAGTTCAGCGTCAGCAGCAATTGCTTTTTTTACTTTGTTATATACGGCTGCGCCCACATAATCTTTAGCGAGGCTTTGAAAAGCAGCATTGATTTTAGCAGTTTCTTCTTCTTTTTTCGCTGCGACTGACTTAACAAAAGCGATTTCTTCAGGAGTTGCATTTGCCTCACTTAATTTAGCTTCATCATCAATAATTTTTGAAATCTCATTGTATCGGGAAGCCGTCACAGACTCTTCATTCTTCACCATGTCCGTAATGAGAAGCATGAACGAATCTTTCATTTCGTTGATTGAATCCATCGCAGTGGCATACCGTGTAAGCTCTTCATCAGATACGGTCTCCTCTTGAGAAAAGGCAGATGAAATAGTGAATAGAATAAATGCTGGAATCAAAAAAAACTTCGCTCTCATGATATTATTGGTTAGTTACAAATTTCGTAAGCCCGCAGTATAAGCATGAAGTTTCGATTATCCAAATAAGACTTTATTTAATAGCCCAATAATGGTCTTAATGGTCGATGAATTTTTAATCCAAATCGATTATGATTCAAATAAATCTAAAAATTCTTTTTTCTTGAGAGGTGAAATTTCAAGTTCCTGATTATTTTTCATAGTGACTGATCCGCCTTTCCCTTTTGAATATCGAACAACAAAATCAGGATTAATAAGAAAAGATCGGTGAATGCGAAGGAATCGATGCTCAGTAAGGATATCTTCAAAATACTTGAGTGTGCGGCAAATTAATTGTGGTTGCTCTTGTTCAAAAAAGAATCGGGTAAAATTATCAGCAGCTTCACAATATATTATCGTGTTGATATTTACAATTTCAAATCCTTCCATGGTGGGCAGCATGATTTTCTGATTGACACCTGGCTTTTTATTTTCCAGTAATAATCGTGCATGTTGGGTGTAGTTTTTTGAGCTCCGTTCGTTTTTTATTTTTTCCACGGCTTTAACCAATTCGTCAATATCGATTGGTTTAAGTAGATAGTATGCCGCACTTTGATTAAGTGCCTGGATGGCATAATTGTCAAAAGCAGTTACAAAAATGGTTTCAAATGTAATATCCGTTACTTTATCCAGTAGATCGAACCCATTACCATAGGGCATTTCAATATCGAGGAATACAATATCGGGCTGATGTTTTTGGATCGCTTCCAATCCGGTTGCTACCGATTCTCCAAAGCCACAAACAGTTACTTCAGAACAGTATTTCTTCAAGTAGCTAGCCAGAATAGTTCGACTGTCATTTTCGTCATCAATGATTACGGCCTTCATCTGTCATTCTTTAATTAATGTCATCTGATCCTGAAATTTATTTGTTTGCGTCTTGTTGCTTATCATGCTATTTGTCCGTTTTTAATTGGCAACGTGATGGTTACGCGAGTGCCGCTGTCGTTAGGTAAATCTTCAATATGAACGACGTAATCGGTTTTGTAAATGGTATTGAGAATATCGAGCCTTTCCTGGATATTTTTCAAGCCAGTAGAATTGTGCTTCTTTTGGTTTTCAGTCTTTAATGCAGACGACTTTTTACGGCCGATTCCATCATCAGTAATTTCTACTTTCAGCCCTTGTATATCTTTCCGAATATGCACGTCCAGTTTGCCTTTCGATTCTTTGTAGCGCAATCCGTGCCATACCGCATTTTCAATGTAAGGCTGAATAAGCATGGGGGGTAACTCAATCGTTTCCTTGTTCAGATTATCGTCGACCCGAATCTGATAATCAAATTTATCGCGGAACCGATAGTGTTCTAATTTGACGTAGAG
>JAHEMS010000202.1 GCA_024643595.1 Bacteroidota bacterium | reverse complement strand
ATATCCACTACATTAAGTTTTACAGAAGGATTATCCTGGGTGAGATCAGCGGAAATTTGACTGATCGTTCTATCGCTGAGTCCATTCCCGATTTCTTGTTGGAGACTAACCAACGCTTTAGCGATTTCAGTTTCAAGAGGACTGGGATTGTAAACTTTCGTTTTCATTAATTAGCATTTAGGAAGTGATGAATCATAAGTGAATGCCTTTGCATGATCAAGCATTGAAGGGCACCATGATGTAAAAACATTTCATAGTGTAAATTCACTATTTCAGATTCAAAATCCAAAATAAAAAAATGAAGTCCGTGCGTCTTTGGGTATTTACCAACGTATCAATGCAGATGCCCAGGTGAAACCACTGCCAAATGCAGCCAGGCATATTAAATTATCTTCCTTCACTTTACCTTCAGCCCAGGCTTCGCTTAATGCGATCGGGATAGATGCGGCAGTTGTATTGCCATAGCGCATGATGTTGTTATAAACTTTTGAGTCAGGAAGTTCCAGCTTATGCTGAACGAACTGGCTGATACGCAAATTGGCCTGATGTGGAATTAATAAATCAATATCTTCTTTTTTCATTCCATTGGCGGCAAGTGCTTCGTTGATCACTTCCATGAAACGGACGACAGCGTGTTTAAATACCTGGCTTCCGTTCATAACCACTTTAAACGTGGTGGTATCCAGAATCTGCTCTGGTTGTCGTTCTTCGCGTGGACGACTACTGCCTGGATCGCGCACATAAAGTTCTTCCGCATAACGTCCGTCAGCATGTAGATGTGTGGAGAGGATGCCTGGTTGATCGGTGGGTTGCAGAATGACAGCACCGGCTCCATCGGCAAAAATCACTGCCGTGTTTCTTCCCCGTGTCGTCATATCAATGGCGGTGGATTGAATTTCAGCGCCGACCACCAGAATTGTTTTATACATACCAGATTTTATGAACTGATCAGCGACGGAAAGGGCGTAGATGAACCCTGAACAGGCATTGCGAATATCCAAGGCACCAATGCTTTCCAGACCCAACTCCCGTTGGAGTAAAACGCCAGAGCCAGGAAAGAAATAGTCAGGAGTGATGGTAGCAAATACAATGAAGTCAATGTCTTTTTCGGTAAGATTGGCCCGCTCCAGCGCCATGCGAGTTGCCTTGGCAGCCATATTGGCTACGGTATCTTTTACCGGATCAACATATCGTCTTTCCTTTATTCCGGTACGCTCGGTGATCCACTCATCATTCGTGTCCATTATACCCGATAGGTATTCGTTGGTGATAACGGTTTCCGGCACATGATGCCCCAAGCCTACAATTTTAGAATAGCGCATATAATTTTCTTTAGTAGCGCTAAAGTTAGGAATTGTTACCTAATGACTGTAAGTGTTTTATACTAACTTATCAAAGTTTTTTGTCAATGAAGGAGAAGAATTCACTTTTAAATGAATTGAACGTTTTCATGAAGGCACTTAATTCTTCCATCAACTCACCATGTTCTTCATAATACTCTTTATCGCTGCTTTTTGATTCCTGCAGTAAGTCGGCCAGTTTATGCTCGTGTATTTTTATTTTTTTGCGAAGTGTATCAATTAATTCACCACCATAGTAGGTGATCACATTTTGAAAATGACTTATCTTTTTTTTCTCGTCAGCAACGGTGCCTTTTGAAACATAAGAATCCAATAGCTTTTGAAAGAAACCAACTTCTTGTTTCCATAGTACCGTGGCAGAAAGCCACTCCAAACTGCTGTGGTGCATGTCCATCAGGCTTGGTTCTAAAATGTATTTACCGGTGCTTGCTAATACAGAAATCATGGCTGTAAATGGTTAAGTTTAACATAATGGAAGGTGGAATAATGATTTGATGAATGTAATGATTTCTGTCATGTTTTGAAACAATATTCATCAATTGTATCGCCAATCTGCTTTCTGCCCACGCGAAGAAAATGACCGACTATATTAATGGGAAAGAAAATGATTCAGGAGAATAATTCCAATTATGCTTGTTTTGACTCCTGATATCAACTTAGGCCCGTGATGAAGGGCCTAAGTTTTATTATTGATCACGCATCAGGTTTGTTGTCTTTCCTGATTAATCCTTTTGTATTGTCACCCGAGTGACGGTCAATAAGTTTATGCAACGGATCGATGCCACCTTTGCGAGGTTTTGATTTTACGGTAATCGTAAACTCGTTTTCTTTTTTGGTGATTTTATGTTTCTTAAGATAGATCAGGCTGTCTTTTCCTGCTACATTTTTACCGTACACGCCAATGTCGATCCAATCATTAATAGGTATTGCGGTTTCAAGTCCGGTACTGTCGGCACGAAATTTTTCTGCAGTCACATTAAGGGTCACCAGAAATTCATCCGGTGATTTCTCTTCGTACACCGCGGTGTCCGTTTTGTTTTCAAATAGGGTAATGGTTTCGAACATGTCATGAATAAGATACTGCAGACTATCGGGTGTTACTTTTCTAATTTCCTTCAATAAATCAGCGGAGGTAGGGTAGGGTGCATCTTTAAATCGCCATTCTTCATTGAATCGGTGGAAGGCGGCATTCACACTGTCTTCGCTGATATAATCTTGCAGCGCATAAAATATCAATGATGCTTTTTGATAATGAATGTATCCCTGGCCCTCCACAAATTCCAGTGGTTGCTCTTTTTTTCGTTCCCCGGCACGTCCTTGTAAGTACCGGTCTAGCTCATATTTCAGATATCGCTCGATGATTTCGGGCGGAAATGTATGTTTCAATACCATCAGGGCGGAATATTGCGACATGCTTTCACTTAACATGGCATTTCCTTTTACACCGGCTTCCATGACTTGATGTCCCCACCATTGGTGGGCAACTTCGTGGGCAGTAACGTAGTAGGTAAAGTCAATATCCTTATCGGGATCATCAATTTTGGAAATGAACCCCATCCCTTCAGAAAATGGTATAGTGTTTGCAAATGATTGTGCAAACATGGCGTATCGCGGAAATTCCATGATTCGCACTTGATGGTATTGGTAAGGACTGAAGTGTTCTTCATAATAGGCGAGGGCATCTTTCATCCCTTGCATCATCCGGTCAAGATTGTATTCATGGCCAGGATGATAATAGATTTCCAGGTTGATATCTTTCCATTTATCTTTTTTGATCACATAATTAGCTGATATCATAGAGAAGAAATTGCACATCGGTGCATCCATGTTATAATGAAAATAAACACGATCACCTTCGTCCCATTGTTTCACGAGATAACCTGGCGCTATCGCGGTTTGTCCCTTATCCGTGCTGAGCTGAATATTAAAATTAATATGGTCAGCATCATCGCCAAATAAACTCTGTGAAAGCCCGCGTGGATCATTACGTTCCATCATGCGTTCCTTCTCTGGTAATTTCTTCTCCTTTCGTTTATTGTCATCACTGATCTCAAACCCCTCATTGTAACCCAGGGATGGAAAGTAGGTATTGTTGAAGAAAGTGCCATTGAAAATCACCTGCGTATTGGATCGCGAAGTTTCCACAAATCCCTTGGTATTAAACGAGGTCTTGAAGTCCATTCGAAGACTGTCGCCAGGCTGAAGTGGTTGTTCGAGGGTATAGATGGTATATTTAAATTTGTCGAATTTTTCCTTAACCCCGTATTTCCGATCAAATTTTAAATTTTCTGTCTTCAATTCGGGTGTAATGTTTTCCTGAATATGAATATCGGTAATGGCTTGACTGGTTTTATTTTTTAAGATAAAATATCCCTCAGCCATGAAGTCACGCTTTGATGGATAAATATCTACTTTCAGATCGATTCCTGTGATTCTGGGCTGAGGCAGAAATTCAAATTTCTTCAATGTATTTTCATAATCTACCTGCCGGTCTTCACGCTCATCGGAATTACTGTAATCATTGAGTACGTTGGTGTTGTAAAAAATAAAAAATCCGGAAGAGGCGAAAAGGATGATAGCAGCAGCCATCAATCGAATCAAGGGTTTTGAAAGGCGGAGTTTGCCTGATTTCCATCTCATGTTCATGACAGCTTCTGATCCGCGAACTGAGAAAACAACCGCGATGGAAAACAAAAATAATACGAAAGCAAACCAATACACCTGCAGCCAGGTGAATGGCGTTACGAAATGACCATATACATTCATATCCGAATAAGTGCCAAGACTCCCACTGCCAAATTGGAAAAGAGGATGTTCGAGTCCCATCTGCCCTAAAAATCCTACCAGGATGAAAAAAGCAATGGCTACTGCATATCCCAGAAACTTATTGTTGACCATCACCTGGATAAACATGGATAACAAGGTGTAAAGAACAAGGAAACCAAGTGTTTCACTGTAGAGGGTGCCAAAGTAAACGCCAATCTCAAATTTATAATATCCGTAGGCAGTCTGAATAATTACTCCACAGATAATTAAACCGAACAGTAGGGCAGCATACACCAGTAGTAGCCCGAGGAATTTTGCGATGAGATTAATAAAGTCTGGCATGGGCATGGCATCGATAATCAGGTTGAGGTTGACAGCCCGTTCTTTCCACACCAGTTCCCCTGAATATAAAACAGCAATGATGACAAAGAATAAATTGAAACCGGAAAGCAGTCCCAATACGGAATATGTAGTTGGGTAGGAACTGGTGCCATACAGTTCATTCATGTTCATGGCGTTTAAAAACATGAGCAACATCCCTGAAATTACGATAGCAAGAAAAGGTATCTCCTTAAACACCATTTTAAAATTAAAGAAGGTGAGTTTGATAAGTTGACCTATATGTGTTGACATCCCGGTGAACTGTTGTGCGATCGGAATTTTTGTTTCTTCCGGTTTAATCATAAGACGTTCATCTTTCACAACGCGTGTCTTATTAAAACTGAAGGCAAAATGGTTAATGATTAATACCAATACACCAACACCGATCCAGATAAGACGATTGTAAAGAATATATCCCTCGAACGGAATTTGAAGGGAATTTCTTTCCCCAGGGGTCCAATATTGTGTGTGAAAACTGAAAGCACGTACGCCAAACGGATCTAGTAAGGCCGCTATTTCTTTTTGTTCGAGGTCGCGCAACATGGTTTGACTGGCGAGATATAGCACGAGCAAGAGAATGCCTTGCGTATAGATCACGATTGATTTTCTGCTCAGTGCACCACTAGCGAAAAAGATGGCGCCAGTAAAAAACATGTTAGGCACAAGAAAGATCAGATAGGGACGCCAATAGGTGATTAAATTGTAGGGCAACATCCGATCAGCTTCCCGTGTGGGCCAAAGATCACCAATCATAAATGCCAACGGAATACTGGCAGCTATCAGCATTAATACTACCAACGATCCCCAGTAACGGCCCATCAGGTAAGAAAATTTCTTGATGGGTGTGCTGAACAGAATAGCTTCTGTGTTATGTTCAAAATCCCTGAGTACAGCTACGCCCATGATGGCTGAAGCAATCAGTGTCATAAACACGGCCATGATGGCAACCATTTGAGTTATCACCACTGGCGCATTTTCCTTTACCTGGCCAACCCCTCCGCCAATCTGCACTACATCGGTGGTTACAGCAAGGATGCAAAGCAAAAACATGATGCCAAAGTAAATATAGTTGGCAGCACGTGCTCTCCGGTATTTCAGTTCAAATAGAAAAATATCTTTAAACATAATGAAGACTTAAATAATAATATTGACAGTATATTTTACTTAGGCGGCTACTTCTTTTGAAGTACCAAAGACGTGGGTGAAGTAAACATCCTCAAGGTCAGCCTGGGTTTGTTCAAATGATGGGTCGGGTTGACTGTCACTCAGTACCGTGATCTCAGGTCGTCCGGCTATCAGTCTTTCTGAGATAATGTTAAACGAAGTCCTGTATTGTTCAAGCTCCGTTTTGCTGATTCGTTTTTTCCACACTTTACCTTCCACTTCTGCGATGGCATCCATCGGACTTCCATTGTAAAGTACTTCTCCTTTATTGATAATCGCCATATCGGTGCAGAGTTCCTTTACGTCTTCCACAATGTGCGTAGAAAGAATAACGATGGTGTTTTCGCCAATCTCCGAAAGCAGGTTCAGGAATCGGTTACGCTCGGCCGGGTCGAGTCCCGCTGTGGGTTCATCCACAATGATCAGTTTGGGATTAGCGATTAAGGCTTGGGCAATGCCAAACCGTTGCTTCATACCTCCCGAAAATCCACCGAGGTTTTTATTTCGCGCCGGCCAGAGGTTGGTTTTGTGCAGCAGTGCTTCCACCAGCCCCTTTCGTTCATTTTTATGACGAATGCCTTTCAATACGGCAAGGTGGTCCAGCAATGTTATGGCATCAATTTTTGGATATACACCAAATTCCTGTGGCAGATAGCCTAACATTTTGCGAACATCTTCTTTTTGTTTTAATACATCAATATCACCCATTGTAATGCTGCCGCTATCAGCTTCCTGTAATGTTGCAATGGTACGCATGAGGGATGACTTCCCAGCTCCGTTGGGACCGAGCAAACCAAACATGCCCTGGTTGATGGTGAGATTAACATTTTTCAACGCCTGTACACCGTTGGAGTACGTTTTGTTTAAATTTTGGATAATCAATTGCATAATGGAGGGTTCAATGAATATATAAATGGAATGGATTGATAAAGGTTGAAGGTTCAAGTAACGAAAAAATCCTACGCTATACACGTTGGAATTTATATTTTCTTCTGCTTAATTTTAGTGTG